>JAACFL010000194.1 GCA_009937385.1 Gammaproteobacteria bacterium
CACCAGCGACTCGGGCAGCGTGCCGTGCACCGTCTCGACGCGGCTCTCGAGCCCCTCCAGGGCACGCAGTGGGCCATCGTTGAGCAACTGGATCGCGCGCGGGTTGACCAGATCGACCAGCACGGCGAGCAGGTCCTCCTGCACGCGCTCCATGCCGGCGGTGCCGACCTGCACCACCAGCACGTCGTCGTAACGGTCGATCACCAGCCCCGGGAGCGCGTCGCCTTCGCCGTGCACCAGGCGGTAGCAGGGGCGGTCGTAGAGCGCCTCGCGCAGTTCGAGCGCGGCACGCAGGCGCGCGGCGAGCAGCTCGCGGTCGAGTACGACGTCGGGACGGTGGCTGACCAGCCGCGCGCAGATCAGCGAGTGCGGATTGACGTAGCCGCTGCCGAGCGGGCGACCGCCGGCGGCGAGCACGTTGACCGGGTCGCCGGGCGCGAACCCCTTCAGCGGCGTGCGCGCGATGTCGACCTCGTTGCTGTAGACCCAGAGATGGCCACGGTGCAGGCGCCGCTCCTCACGAGGGCGCAAGACAACGGTCGGCAGATTGGACGAGCTCACCGGGTAGGATCAGTCGAGGACGAACAGCGGTTCGGGGATGCCGTAGCCGGCCAGCACGCCCGCGATGCGGCCGGCCTCGGCGGTGCTCGCGACCGGCCCGAGGCGCACCTTGAAGAACTGCCTTCCGTTGACCTCGGCGACCAGGATGCGCACGTCGCCCACCGCGGCCTGGCCGAGGCGGTTACGCAGGCGCTCGGCGTTGTCGCGCACCGTGAACGCGCCGGCCTGGATCCACACCGTGGCCGGCTGGGCGAACGACGGGCCGGGCAGCGTGTCGCCCGGGCCGACCGCGACCACCTCCACCGGCGCGGTGCCGATGGTCAGCATGTCGAGCTTGGCCGCCGCGACGTAGGAGAGGTCGATCACCCGGTCGTCGACGAACGGGCCGCGGTCGTTGACGCGCACCACCACGCGGCGCCCGTTGAGCATGTTCGTGACCGCGACGTAGCTCGGGATCGGCAGGGTCTTGTGCGCGGCGGTCATCGCGTACATGTCGTAGCGCTCGCCGTTGGAGGTCGAGTTGCCGTGGAACTTGGTGCCGTACCACGACGCGACGCCCCGCTCGCGGTAGCCGGCGCTGTCGGCCATGACCTTGTAGCTGCGACCGAGGACGGTGTAGGTCGGTGGGTTGCCGGCACGGGTGCGCGGTTCGTACTTCGGCTCCGCGTCGGGGATCGACGCGATGTCGACCGGCGAGGTTGCCGGGCCGCCGTCGCGCTCGACCGAGCTGCCGCAGCCGGCAAGCGCCAGCGCCAGCAGCGCCGTGAGCAGGACGCGTCGCGGATCAGCCACGTGCATCGGCCGTGGCCTGGCGCCGCGCGGCGATCTCCTCGCTCAACTGGTAGACCGCCATCGCGTAGAGCGGGCTGTGGTTGTAGCGGGTGATCACGTAGAAGTTCTTCAGGGCGATCCAGTGCTCTGGCCCGTCCTCGGCGTCGAGTTCGAGCAGCGCGGCGAGCTCGCTGCCGTCGAGGCCCTCGGGGACGGCAACGCCGTAGCCCGGGTAGCGATCGAGACGGCGCTGCGGCTTGTAGCCGAGCTCGACCAGCGCCCGGTAGTCGTCGCCGTCGACGGAGGTCGGCACGGTCACCGTGCCGCCCTGGCGCCAGCCGTGCCGGGAGAAGTAGTTGGCGACGCTGCCGATGGCGTCGGCGCGGTTGCCGAACAGGTCGCGCTGGCCGTCGCCGTCGAAGTCGATGGCGTAGTGCCGGTAGCTGCTGGGGATGAACTGGCCGAGCCCCATCGCGCCGGCGTACGAGCCGACCGGGGCCAGCGGGTCGAGACCCTCCTCGCGCGACAGCAGCAGGAAGTGCTCGAGCTCGCTGCGGAAGAAGTCACCACGCTTCGGGTAGTCGAATGCCAGCGTGGCCAGCGCGTCGATCACCTGCCAGGAGCCGGCGTTGCGGCCGTAGTTGGTCTCGACGCCGATGATCGCGACGATCACCTCCTGCGCCACGCCGAAGCGCTCCTCGGCGGCGGCCAGCAGTTCGGCGTTCTCGTCCCAGAACACGACGCCGCCGGCGATGCGCTTCTCGGTCAGGAAGATCTTGCGGTAGGCGTGCCAGGGCTTCGCCTCGGCCGGGCGCGTGATCGCCTCGATGATCCGCGGCTGGGTCTCGACCTCGGAGAACAGCGTCGCGAGCTCGGCGCTGTTGAAGTCGTGCCGGGCGACCATGTCGTCGATGAAGGCGCGCAGCTCGGGGCGCTGCAGCAGCGGGTTCGCGGGGGCGAGGCCCGGCACGACGAGCAGCAGGCCGAGCAACAGGATCATATAGATGCGCCTGTCTCCGGGAGAGAGGGACAGCGGCGCTCGTGGGGTTGGGGCCATTCAGGTGGGCAGCAGGCGGCGGTGCGTGTGGATCGACATGAGGATACCGAAACCGGCCATCAGGGTCACCATCGAGGTGCCACCGTAACTGACCAGCGGCAACGGCACGCCCACCACCGGCAGCAGGCCGCTGACCATGCCGGTGTTGACGAACACGTAGACGAAGAAGGTCAGTGTCAGGCTGCCGGCCAGCAGCCGGGTGAAGGTGTCCTGCGCCTGGTTGGTGATGTACAGGCCGCGCAGGATCAGCGCGATGTAGAGCGCGAGCAGCAGCAGCGCGCCGAGCAGGCCGAACTCCTCGGCGTAGACCGCGAAGATGAAGTCGGTCGAGCGCTCCGGCAGGAACTCCAGGTGCGACTGGGTGCCGTTGAGCCAGCCCTTGCCGTAGACCCCGCCCGAGCCGAGCGCGATCTTCGACTGGATGATGTGGTAGCCGGCGCCCAGCGGGTCGCGTTCGGGGTCGAGGAAGGTCAGCACCCGGCGGCGCTGGTAGTCGTGCATGCCGAACGTCCAGAGCGCCCAGCCGGCCGGGATCGCCGCCAGCGCCCCGGCCACCATCAGCCGCAGGCTGAGCCCGGCGAGGTAGAGCACGAAGAAGCCCGACGCGGCGATCAGCAGCGCGGTGCCGAGGTCCGGCTGGCGCGCGATCAGCACCGCCGGCACCGCGATCATCAGCACGGCGGCCAGCAGCCGGCCCGGACGCGGTGGTAGCGGCTGCTCGGCCAGGTACCAGGCGATCATCATCGGCACCGCGATCTTCATCATCTCCGAGGGCTGGAAGCGCACCGGACCGAGGCTCAGCCAGCGCTGCGCCCCCTTGCCCATGACGCCGAGGCCGAGCACCGCGAGCAGCAGCAGCATGCCGATCAGGAAGATCCACGGCGTCCACATGCGCAGCAGGTAGGGCGGCACCTGGGCCAGCACCAGCAGCATCACCAGCCCGGCGGCGAGGCGCACCGCCTGGCGCTGCAGCAGCCCGGGGTCCTGGCCTCCGGCGCTGTAGAGCACCACCAGGCCCAGCCCGGCCAGCAGCAGCACGGTGACCAGCAGCGGCAGGTCGATGTGCGCGCGCTGGATGAAACGCGCGATCAGCGTCGGCGCCTGGCGGTCCTCCGCGAACTCGTGCGCGCTCACCACTGGCTGCCCACCAGGTAGCGGTCCATCACCGCGCGCGCGACCGGGGCCGCCGAGCGGCTGCCGCTGCCGCCGTTCTCGACCACCACGGCGACCGCGATGCGCGGGTCGTCGGCCGGCGCGAAGCCGATGAACAGGCCGTGGTCGCGCAGGTGCGCGGCGACCTCCTCCTCCTCGTACTCCTCCTCCTGGGCGATGCCGAACACCTGTGCGGTGCCGGTCTTGCCGGCGATGCGGTAGGCGTCGCTGGCGATGCGCCGGGCGGTGCCACGCGGTCCGTGCACCACGTCGGTCATCGCACCGAACGTCAGTTCGAGATGCTGCGGATCGATCGCGACCGACACCGGCGGCTGCCCGGGTGCCGCGGGCGCCCGGTCGAGCACCAGGCGCGGCGTCAGCGCCAGCCCGCCGCGTGCAAGCTGTGCGGTGGCAACGGCAAGCTGCAGCGGCGTGGTCTGCATGAAGCCCTGGCCGATGCCGGCGATCAGCGTCTCGCCGGGGTACCAGGGCAGGTTGCGCGCGGCGCGTTTCCAGCGGCTCGACGGCAGCAGCCCGGCGCTCTCGCCGCCGACGTCGATGCCGCTGCGCCGGCCAAAGCCGAAGCCGGCCAGGTAGTCGTGCAGGCGGTCGATGCCGAGGTGGTGGGCGAGATCGTAGTAGTAGACGTCGCACGACTGGACGATGGCGTCGTGCAGGTCGACCGAGCCGTGGCCCTGCTTCTTCCAGTCGCGGTACTTGTGCTCGCGGCCCTCCAGTTGATAGAAGCCGGGGCAGTACTTGCGCTGGTCCGGGCCGATCACGCCGTTGGCGAGTCCGGCCAGGCCGACGAACGGCTTGACCGTCGAACCGGGCGGGTAGCGGCCGACCAGCGCGCGGTTGAACAGCGGGCGCGCCTTCGA
>JAACFL010000030.1 GCA_009937385.1 Gammaproteobacteria bacterium
TCGTGCGCAATTTCTCCTACGACCTGCTGCTCGGGCTCAACGAGGTCGAGGTCGGCAAGCAGTTCGCGAAGAGCGAGCTGACCCGGAGTCTCGACAGCAACTACGACTTCCTCGGCCTGATCCGCCGGGGCCAGCACGTGACGGTGCTGTACCGGGTGCGCAGCACCAAGAAAGAGGGTGAGTGGCTTGGGCGGCTGGTCCTCGGGTACGACAAGGACGGTGAGGTCAAGATCTTCGGCGCCTCGATCTTCTGATCGTCAGCAATCCTTTCGTCCGTCGCGCGCTTGCGACAGCTGAATCACGGAGTCCCCACATGTCCGAGATGTCCATGGAAGATCCGGTTGCCGACGGCAAGCTGGTCGAGCTCACCTACAAGGTCATCGACGCCAAGACCAAGAACGTGCTGACCGGGGTCGAGTTCCCGATCGGCTACGTGCACGGCGTGAACGAGGTCCTCGCCCCGCAGGTGACGGCCGAGCTCGAGGGGCGGTTGCCCGGAGACGTCATCGAGGTCCCGCTCGACTGCAACAAGCTGTTCGGCCCCAGGGACGAGTCGCTGGTCTTCACCGACCTGATCGAGAACGTGCCGGAGGAGTACCGCGAGGTCGGCATGTCCATCCTCATGGAGAACGAGGAGGGAAAGACCAAGACCTTCCTGGTCACGCGGGTGGACGAGAAGACCGTGACCATCGACGGCAACAATCCCCTGTGCGGCCGCGAGGTGATCTTCCGGCTGGAGATCCTCGGCGTCCGCGACGCGAGCGAGGAGGAGATCGCGAACGGCGGGCCGGCCCAGCCCACCCCCGACCTCGACGGCATCGCCGGCGCGGGCGGAAAGCTGAAGAGCATCCACGAGTAGGGCCGGACTACGCAACGGCCGGCAAGGGGCATGGGCGTGGGCCGTCCCTGGCCGTGCTGAGAGTGCTGCCCCGCGACAGCCAACGGCGTCCTTCCTGAGTTCGGAGATTCGCGTTGCCGCAGCATCTCTACGCGGAAACACTGCTCAGTCCCGGGCTCGGCGTCGTCTTCCAGTGGCGGTTCCAAAACTGCGGACATCACCTGCTCGACATCCTCGACCCCGCATCGCCGGTGCACGGCGCGCTGCGGCAGGCCATCGAGCGGTTCGAGAACACCGTCTTCGAGCTGGCACCCGACAAACCGACGCTGATCGAGTGGGCGAACTCCCAGAAAACGCTCCAGGACACCGCGGATCGCCGCGAGCTGCGTCTGGGCGGCGCCCACGTGTTCCAGCAGTCCATCGAGCTGTTCCAGGGCATGCAGATGATGACGGACCGGGTGGAGGACCCGCACCGGCTCGCGGCCATCCACCACGACATCGGCGACGTCATGGGCTTCATCGGCCAGCGCAGCGGGAGCGCGCATTTCCTCGAGCAGGCGGCGATGTCCTACGAACAGGCGCTGGAGCTGCGCACCCAGGACGGGATGCCGCGCGAATGGGCGCAGACGACCTCCAACCTGGGCCTGGTCATGCTGACCCTGGGCTCGCTCCAGGACGACGCGTCGATGCTGAAGCAGGCGCTGCAGACCTTCAAGGAAGCGGTGAACTTCCTGCCCAGGGAAGAGATGCCCGAGGACTGGGCCGCCGCGCTCTGCAACGTGGCCACGCTGTTGTGCCTGCTCGGAACGCATCGGCGGGGTGCCCGCACCCTCGAGCAGTCCGTGGTGGCCTATCGCAACGCGCTGGGAGAACGCACCCCGGAGAAGGATCTTCCCGCGTGGATCGTCACGCAGAACAACCTTGCCACGGCGATGCAGGCCCTGGGCGAACACGAAGAGGACATCGCCTCTCTGGAAGCGTCCATCCCGCTCTACGACGCGGTTCTGAAAGTGCTCGACGACGACGCGCTGCCCCTGGTCCGGGCCGTGATCGCGGCCAACCGCGCATCGGCGATGGGCGCGCTTGCCGCCGAGTCGGATCACCTGGACATGGCGGAGTCGTCGGTCGTCGAGTTCGAGCGGGTCGCTGCCGTGTTCGACGGCACGGAATACACGCGTCTGCTGGCCGCGGCCAGGGCGCGGGTCGAAGCCTTCCGTGAACTCGTGGACCGCTTGCAGGTGTAAACGGGAGACCTGGAACGCCCCGGGATGCGCTGGCAGGTCAGCTTCGAGAGGCGCCAGAGGGCGGTGGGAGAACGGTATTTTTTACCGGCCCATAAAGTGCAATTATCGCGTTTGCATGCATGTCATTGAATTCCCGGGACCAACCCGGAAGTGCGCGAGAACCGCCATTTAAATCAACGGGATCAGCGGTTTCTTCTCGCGGAAGTTATTGACACAATACGGTCGCGCGAAGGCCTGCATCGTTGCCAGTCGGCCGCTGCAATTTTTTCATCTCGATAGAGAACACATAGGGTGATGCCATGAGTGAACCAGCCAAGACCCGACCCAAGGTGCCGGAGGGACAATCCCGGTTTCTGAAGACACGCCAGATGGAGCCGAACGAAAAGGGCTACGTGGGCTACGAAACGATCTGGGAAAGCTTCCAGAAAGAAGCCAAGTACGAGACCCCGAAGAAGCCCTGAACTGCCTGGTCCGTGTGGGTCGATTTCTCGACCCATCACGGGGCCGCACCACACGCGTCCCCGTAGAGAGCGGCCAAGGCGCCGTTTTCGAGTGAACCGCCCCGGCATTCCGGGGCGGTTTCGTTTTCGACCACGGCGCCCACCCGACACCGGTTCCTCAGCGCGCAGGACCGTCACCGCCACGACCTGGCCCCGTGTCATGCCGCCCCGTTTTGTGCTCTAGTGAGCACGGCTCGCCAACCCTGAGCCTGGGAGGTTTCACCATGCGCCGACTCGTCCAACTCGCCCTGCTTTGCCTCTTCGCCACCACCGCCCAGGCCCAGAATCCCTCCGGCATGAGCCAGGCCGACATGCAGAAAATGATGCAGGGGATGCAGGCCATGCAGGCGTGCATGGCCAAGGTCGACATGGAGGCGATGGAACGCCTCGGCCAGCAGGGCGAGAAGGTGCAGGCCGAGGTCGAGTCGCTGTGCAAGGCGGGCAAGCGCGACGCGGCGCAGCAGCGCGCCATGGCCTTCGGCATGAAGGCCGCCAAGGATCCGAACATGAAGGCCATGGGCGAGTGCGGCAAGCAGATGCAGGGCATGATGCCGCCGATGCCCTACAGCAACATCGAGCAGAACAGGAACCGTCACGTCTGCGACGAGATGTAGTTCCGGGCCTGAAGGCTCCCTCCCCCGACAAAAACACCCATTTCAGAATATTCTGAATATCGCATGCTCCTGCTGGCCTGATGATGCAGAACCCGACCGGATTCGGTGGTGGTGGTTTTCCGTTCGGCGGCCGCCCGCAGCCTTCGCCCTTCCCGCTCGGCATGATGGGCATGGGCCGCTGAGACGCACGGCGATCGGATTCGAAATCGTAGCGGTCACCACCGTTCTCCCGGTGCCGCCAGTCAGGAATCGACGCGTATTCTTTCGCTCTTCGGATCGTAGAACGGCCTGAGCGAGGCCGTCGCAGGATAACGTCGACCGGCAATCTCGATTTCGTACGTTCCGGACGAGATGAATTCGGCGTCGATCCTTGCGTCGCCACTCACGTAGCCCATGCCGAGCGGCCGCCCGAGGGTGTGGCCGTGCATACCGGACGTCAGGAAGCCCGCCAGTCGGCCGTCCCGCCAGATCGGTTCGTTGTGGAAGAGCTGCGGCGCGTCGGCGTCGAGGGCAAACTGGACCAGCCGCCTGTCGACCCCCTGCTCCTTCTGCCGCAGCAACGCATCGCGCCCGATGAATCCGCCTTCCTTGTCCCAGGCGACGGCGAAGCCGAGCCCGGCCTCCAGCGGCGTGTCCTCGTCGGTGATGTCGTGGCCCCAGTGGCGGTACGCCTTCTCAAGGCGCAGGGAGTTCATGGCGTGGTAGCCGGCGTGGACGATGTCCGGCTGTTCGCCAAGGATGGTGTCATAGACCTGGACGGCGAACTCGGTGGGAATGTAGAGCTCCCAGCCCAGCTCGCCGACGTAGGTGATCCGGGTCGCCCGGACCCGAGCGTAGCCGAGGTCTACCTCGCGGGAGGTCGCGAACGGGAAGCCCGCGTTGGACAGGTCCTCCCCCGTCAGGCGCCGTAGCAGCTCCCGTGACCGGGGCCCCATGATCCCCAGCACCGCGTAACCGGAACTGACGTCGGTGAGGGTGGCGAAGTCGTCGTCGGCGATGTGCCGCTGCAGCCAGTTGAAATCCCGGGTCTGGGTGCCCGGGGCCGTGACGACGAGGTACTTGTCGGCGGCCAACCGGGTCACGGTGAGATCGGCCTCGATCCCGCCACGCTCGTTCAGCCACTGGGTGTAGACGACCTTGCCCACGGGAACCGCCACGTCGTTGGCGCAGACCCGGCCCAGGACCGTTTCCGCATCGCGACCCTGGAGCAGGTACTTGGCGAACGAGCTCTGGTCGAACAGGGCCACCTCCTCGCGCACGGCCCGGTGTTCGAGTGCCGACGGTTCGAACCAGTTCTGTCGGTCGAAGGAGTATTCATAGCGCGGCTCTGAGCCTTCCGGTGCGTACCAGTTGGCCCGTTCCCAACCGGCCAGTTCACCGAAGCAGGCGCCGCGGGCGGCAAGCCGGTCGTGCAGGGGCGAAGTCCTCGCCCCGCGGGCCGATTCGAACTGGCGGAAGGGCCAGTGCATGGCGTAGAGCAGCCCCAGGCCCTCCACCGTGCGGTCACGGAGATAGTTGCGATTGCCCTGGAATGGCATCGCCCGGCGAATGTCCACGTCCCAGATGTCCATGGGCGGATGGCCGTCGACCATCCAGTCGGCCAGCACCTTGCCGGCCCCGCCCGCCGACTGGATGCCGATGGAGTTGAATCCCGCGGCGACGAAGAAATTCTTCAGCTCCGGGGTCTCGCCGAGATGGTAGCGGTCGTCCGGGGTGAAACTCTCGGGACCGTTGAAGAACAGCTGGATTCCGACCTCGCCAAGGGCCGGCAGGCGCTTCAGGGCGTTCTCGAGGATCGGTTCGAAATGCTCCCAGTCGTCCGGCAGCTGGTCGAACGAGAAATCTTCCGGAATGCCCTCCATGCCCCACGGCTTGGCCACCGGTTCGAAGGCGCCGAGCACCAGTTTCCCGGCGTCTTCCTTGAAATAGGCGCAACCGTCCGGATCCCGCAGAACCGGGAGGTCCCGGGTCATGCCGCGCATGGGCTCGGTCACGATGTAGAAGTGCTCGGCGGCGTGCAGGGGGATGTTCACTCCCGCCTCGCGTCCCAGCTGATGCGCCCACATGCCACCGCAGTTGACCACGTACTCGGCCTGGATCTCTCCCTGTCCTGTGGAGACTCCCGCGGCGCGGCCTCCGTGTTGCAGAATTCCGGTGACCGTGACCCCCTCGAAAATCGAGGCGCCACCCATCTTCGCGCCCTTGGCCAGTGCCTGGGTGGTGTCGACTGGATTGGTCTGGCCATCCTTGGGGAGATAGACCGCACCAAGCAGGTCGTCGGTATTGATCAACGGCCACATCCGCCCCACGTCCTCAGGCGACACGACCTCCACCTCGAGACCGAAGCACTGGGCCATGGACGCACCGCGCTTGAGCTCCTCGAAACGTCCCTTGCTGGGCGCAATACTCAACGAACCGCGCTGCATGAATCCCGTGGCCTGGCCGGTCTCGGCTTCCAGGGTTTCGTAGAGTCCGGTGGTGTATTGCGCCAGGCGGGTCAGGTTTTGCGTGGCCCGTAACTGCCCGACCAACCCGGCGGCATGCCAGGTGGTGCCACAGGTGAGCTGCCTGCGCTCGAGCAGCACGACGTCCTTCCAACCGCGCTTGGTCAGGTGATAGGCGACGCTGCAGCCGATGATGCCGCCCCCGACAATGACCACCTGGGCCTGGGTGGGTAGCGTTTTGGCCAATGTTCTCTCCCGTCGATATTGTTGTGTTCGCATACGCATCAGCCATCTCGCGCACGGACGGTGATCATGGCGGGCCCCAGTCTTCCCTTTTCGTTTGACAAGGCCGTCGGGAACAGGGGCGGCTGACGGTTCACAACATTAGCAAAACGTGCCCCACCGATTATTCCCATGTTGCCGTCTACCCACTGCAAGACGCCTGACATCGGAATCCCACAAATTACGGACGCAAGCCTCACGCCAGGCCATCAGTCCAGCAGTTCGGTAATCGCCTGCGAAGTCCAGTCACGGGAAGTGCCCGCCGGATCTCGGAGAAATTTTTGTTCCGGGCAGCGTTGTGCCATCCCGCCGACACGCTGGCCGCGAAACGACACAGCATGCGGTATGAGATGACTGCCTGCGCAGCCGGGAACGGAGGGGTATGAGACGGGCTAGCGGCCCAGCACCAGCCACATGCCGATGATCAGCAACAGCATCGGCAACGGATGCAAGATGGCGCCGTAGCGATTGATGGCTTGCGCCCTTGAGACGTTGTCTCGCGTCCAGTGGAGGTAGCTGATGATACTGATCGAAATACCGAACACCATGACCAACTGGAAGACGAAAAAGACGTAGTCCACGGCGACGAGGTAGCCGACATTGGTCAGGTCATTGGCGAGCCGCGCACGCAGCAGCGACACGGTAATCAGCACCAGCACACCGGCGCTGACTCGAGGAGCGATCTCGATGACCGGGATCAGATAGATCAGCAGTCCTATGACGAAGAGGATGGCGAGGGGCAGAAGAATGGTGCTGCTGGAGCTCGACAACCCTCGCGAGATATCGATCACCAGGTTGATGCGGGAGAAGTTGATTTCGGCTTCACCCTCGAACAGCACGGTTTCACCAAGGGTCGAGGCGGTCTTGACCAGGTCCTGGTAGACCGTAGCGTCGGTTACCGTCCAGCCGGGCGTGGTTCTGAAGACACGGTTCTCGTTGATCCGATCGAGCAGTGTCGCCCCCTCGCCCGTGAGCTGCATGCCGAGCCGATCGGCGACGAAGGTCAGACTCTCGCGCGTGCGGTTTCGGTGGCGCAGCTGCAGAACGATCTGCTGGTTGTCAAAAGGGTATTCCTGGAATTCGAAATCGCCGTGGAACAGGCCGCGGACCTTGTAGGTGACCACGGTCATGCCCTGTCGTTCGCGAGACCAGATCGGCTTGCCCAGGCTGATGTCGCGTACCGCGTTGGAGAAGTAGATGTCTTCGATGTTCAGGTCGCCGCGGTAGCGGAACCAGATGTAGAAATCCATGATGTAGTTGCCAGTCGCGGTGTCCAGGTTACCCACCTCGTTGAGGTCGATACCGACATAGACGATCTGGGTTGCATGGGCATAGCCCTCGCGGTAGGGAATGACCTTGCCCTGCTCTCGCTTCTCCGCAAAGTTGGGCACCTTGACGGGATCAATGACCGGTTCCAGCTGGACCGGCGCGGAGATGAAGGCGTCCTGCTGAAAGATGCCGATCGGCACGGTCTTCAGCGCATTGCCGTCACCGTCGAAATAGATCGCCCCGGTAACCCCGGTAAAGGCGTCGTCCAGCGAATCCTTACTCGCCAGGTAGTCCCTTATCTTCTTGCTGTTTCCGGACCTGTCGCCGGCCTTGAGACCCGCCTTGCCGAGGGCCTCGACCGCAAGGCTGGCGGCATCGTAATAGAGCGCTTCACCCGCATTCGGAGAATGGTTGAAGCTTTGCTCGAAGGCCGTGCGGAAGCGGTTGGCATTGACCGTGGCCACATCCCAGATCATCGACGTGGTGGCATAAATCTGATCGGTGAAGTCGCCCGGTGAGATCTTCAGAATCTCGTCCGCTTCGAAATACTGTGGAAACGACTGATTGATCGAGTCCGGGGCGAATATCGGGAATGCAAAGCCGGAGTTGCGCATCTCGGTGACGAACAGCGCGGCTTGCTCGGCATTCAGGGCGAGGAAGATGATGCCGCTGTTGGGCGCCAGGGAAAGCTCACTGACGATCCCGAGCATGGTGATGTCCATGTCCGGGTCTTCGCTGGCTATTTCGTATTCCCCGGAGATTTCCAATGGCAGGCTGGCAACGGTCGAACGGAAGGCGTCGGCCAGGGATCTGCCATAGGCGCTGTCGTTATGAATCAGCGTCGCGTATTCACTGTCCAGAATGGTATTGATGTAGTTGGCAATGAAGTCGGCCTGCAGCTTGTTATCGTAGATGATCCGGAACGACCACTTGTTGTTCCTGGTGACATCTTCAGCGGTTGCAGTGCCGGTGATCATCGGGATGCCGGCTTCCTTGTAGACGGCACTGGCGGCGATGGAAGGTCCACTGGCCCGATGGCCGATGACCAGCAGCGTCCGCCCATCAGCGGCGATCTCGCCGGCGACCTTGGCTGCCAGCTCCGGGTTGTTCTGATCGTCATGGACGACGATGTTGACGGGTTTGCCGTCAATTCCCCCGGCTTCGTTGATCGCGTCGACGCGCAGCTGGGTCGAGTTGAGCATCGCGCGCCCGAGTGCTTCGCTGTCGCCGCTCATCGGCCCGGCGACGGCAATTTGCCACGGCGCGTCTTCCTGTGCGTGCACGGAGGACAGGCTCGCCAGGGTGAGCAGCAGCACGATGACCATCTCAACCATGCGCTCCACGGCCCTGGGGACGGTCAGTGGCATGCGAGCTGGGACGTGGTTAATTGCGTTCACTTCTGCGTTCCGCCCTATGCGCGATCGGAACAGGTGGTATGACAGCAATACCGCCCAGAGCGAATCAGCATCACCGGCTCCACGGATGGCGTGCGACGGATGGGCATGGGTCGCTGCTAGAGCAGCCCACGTTCCCGGTAGTACCTGCGTGCGCCCTCGTGCAGCTCGGCCGACAGACCGTCCTTGGGCATCTCATGCGGCCTCAGACTGGCCAGCGCAGGATGCATTCCCTTGAACCGGTCGAAATTGTCGTAGAGCGACTTGACCAGTGCATAGACCACCTCTTCGGATGTGTTGGCCGCGGTCACCAGCGTGGCACCGACACCGAAGGTCATGATCTCGCGCTCCGTACCGCGGTACATGTTGCTGGGAACGGTGGCGCGCCGGTAGTAGTCATGCTCGGCGATCAGCGCATCGATGTTCGGGCCGCTGACCTCGACCAGCACCACGTCGCACTCGGTGGTGGCCTGCTTGATGGAGCCGGACGGGTGCCCCACCACGAAGACGATGGCGTCGATCTCGTTGTCGCAGAGGGCGCGCGACTGGATCGATGACTTGAATTCACGGACCAGAGAAAAGTCACCACGCGTCCAGCCGTAGGCTGCCATGACGACCTGCATGGTGCCGTGCTGTCCCGAGCCGGGGTTGCCGATATTGACTCGCTTGCCGCGGAGGTCCTCGAAGCGCTCGATCCCGGCGTCCGCACGGGCCAGCACCGTGAACGCCTCTGGATAGAGTGACACCACAGAGCGCAGATTCGGATCCGCTCCATCATCCTCGAAAACGGCCGTGCCTTTGATGGCGTGGAACTGCCAGTCGGATTGCACGACGCCAAACGACAATTCGCCACGGCGCAACCTGGTCAGGTTGTCCACCGACCCCCCGGTGCTGACGGCAGAACAGCGGCTCCGCTTGGCGTCCTGGCTGTCGTTGAACAGCCGGCAGATGGCGCCTGCCACGGGGTAGTAGACGCCGGTGACACCGCCGCTGCCGATGGTCAGCGAGCCCTTGTCATCCTGCGCCAGGGCCACTTGAAGACCGAACGCTGGGAGGCCAACCAGAATCAACAAGAAATAGATTATCTTCAATATGTTGGCTCTGGTACTGATGAATCGCATGGCAGAGAAGTCCACAGCGGCATGGGGTTCTTTACCAATGTCTGCTTCACCTTAGCGCCTGCTCGCGCATGCTGCCCACCGTCCTGATGGGAAACACGATGCCGCTTGACCGCCGTCAATCTGGGCCAGGGGAGCTGCCGTACTTTTCAGACAGGTCATCGAGCGCCTCGCCGAGGACCTCCTCAGAGGATCTCGGCTGGCCGCTACCGCCAAGCCGGGCGGCGAGTTGCTCGATCCGTGCCGCGGTGGCTGCGTCGAGTTGCACGCCAGGGCTCCTGTTCAGTCTTATCGCCCTGATGCGCAACACCGCCCAGTCGATCAGCAGGCTGATCGCCACCAGCCCCAAGATCACGGTCAGGATCGTTTCGGTCAACAGCATGGCTTTTGCACTCGATCGCCAGTTTGCCAGTTAACTTTAGACCAGCCACGCCGGGCAGTAGCAGGCTGCGACATCCACGACCTCGACGTCCGAGCAGGCGGCCTCCTACCCACCCGAAGGCCTCGACGTCGCGGTCAGGGAGGCCTTCGATTCGATCCACGACCATGGCGCCGATCCGATCGCCCAGAAAGCCGTCTCGCCCCCGGACGCAAGCAAAAGCTCTCCTCGTGGAGGGCTTTTTTTCTGGAGATCTCCCGACCGGATGCAGGTGATGGTCGCTAGAGGGTGATCACCTGGTCGGGCATGTTTCCAGACAGTGCGCCGTAGAGGTTAGGGAAGCAGCCAATGGTCGCGCCCTCGACCAGCTTGCCGTCGATCTCTCGCTCGTAGCAGCACTGGTCACAACCCATGAGCATGATCCCCTTGCGCTTGGCCACAGCGGCGAGACGTTCGCCGAGCGGGTCGCCCTTGACCAGCACGTAGTTGTTGTCCTCGAAAAAGAACATGCCGACGACGTCGACACCGTGGGCATCCTCCTCGAGCTGCGGCAGGATCATCTTGCCGAGCTTGTAGGAAACGGTATGGCCCTGACTGGAAAAGATGTAGGCGACTTTCACGCTGGGTGCTCCGGGTGAATGAGTGAAGACTCCAGCCTAGGACATCCACCCGGTGATGCCAGTCGGACCGGCACGGAAGCCGATGCGTCACCAGACTCCAGGCTACGCGCCGCCCACGTGCCGTGCGGTTGCGAGGCATACCCTCGCGCAGTTCGTTCGGTGAGATGAAGGTGGTCGGTGATCGTGGCGCCGCGATCCCGGTCGTTACCGCCTGATCTCGTGGTCGGGCCGTTCGGTTATTCTGAAAGCATCAGCACCGGGCCACGATGAGCCTCAGTTCACGTTCTTGCGCGGACCTGAATGGGAGTATGGGACCGTGTTCGACTCGCTGAGTGGATGACGAGAGATGAAAAAAACGCTGATCCTGACCGCGAGTCTTCTTGTCGCCACGATCGCAGCACTGGCCATCGCGCTCGTGACGGTCGATGCCAACCGCTTCAAGCCCGAAATCGTCCAGGCGGTCGAGAACGCCACGGGCAGGGATCTCGAAATCGCCGGCCGCATCGAGCTCGGCGTGTCGCTCGTGCCGACCCTCGTCCTTAACCAGGTCACGCTGAGCAACGCGGCGTGGGGCACGCAGCCCGGCATGTTCCGGGCTGGGGTGATCGAGGCACGGGTCGCACTGCTGCCTCTGCTCCTCGGCGAGCTGGAGATCCGTCGCCTGGAGCTGCATTCGGTGGAGCTGTACCTGGAGACGGACGCGGCGGGTCTCGGCAACTGGCGTTTCGGGGAGGACGTCGATTCCGAGCCGCAGGATCCGAACACGGGGTCGGCGCGCGGCCCTGCGCTCGACGAGGTGGAGATCAGCGACGCACGGCTGACCTACCGCGACGGCCCCTCGGGACGCGTCACCACGATGCAGGTCGCGTCGCTCGACATCTCCTCGCGTGGATTCGGGCAGCCGGTTGGCGTGGAGCTCGACGCGGTGGTCGCCGGTCACCCGGTCGAGGCCAGCGGCACCCTCGGCGGCTTGCGGTGGCTGATGCGCGACGCCGACTACCCGGTCGACATGACCGTGAATGTCGACTCCGCGCAGCTAGAGATCAGGGGACGCGTGGCGCGTCCGTTGCAGGGTCGTGGCATCGATCTCGCCGTCTCACTGCGCACGGACACGCTGGCCGATCTCTCCGGAATCGCGGGCACCGAGCTGCCCGACGTCGGACCGCTGCTCGTCTCCGGAACGCTGATCGACAGCGATCGCGGCTACGCGCTGAACGGCCTGGAGTTCCAGGCCGGCGACTCGGACCTCGCGGGAAACCTCGTGCTGAACCTCGCCGACAGGCCACGGCTCGAGGCGCGGCTCTACGCCGAACGCTTCGATCTCGCCCCGTGGCTCGCACCGCGCAGGCAGGCGAAGGCGGGCCGTGGCAAGGTGTTCTCCGCCGACCCCCTGCCACTCGCGTCCCTGCGCGCCCTGGACGGCGAGATTTCCCTGGACGCGAAAGCGGTCTCCACCGGCAACGCGACCCTCGAGGATCTGAACGCACGCCTCGCGCTGGACCGGGGCCATCTCGAGCTCGATCCGTTCAGCGCACGACTGGCCGACGGCAGACTCGATGGCACCGCGCGACTCGACGCCGAGGACGAGGACGAGGCTGCGGAGCTCCAGGTCGATCTCCGAGCCGAGGGCCTCCAGCCGGGCCAGCTCCCCGACCTGCGAGACACGCTCTCGGACGCCACGACCGATGTCACTGTCGAGGCGAAAGGCAGAGGGAGCAGCGTCAGCGAGATCATGGCCAACCTCGACGGACGTCTGCTGATGAAGACAGGCCCCGGCACCCTGAAGAGCACGAGCGCGGCCACTGCGAGTTCCGACGTGTTCCTGGAGACCTACCGCCTGCTGAACCCATCCGCCACGCAGGAGCAGACCACCCGCATCGAGTGTGGCGTGGTCCACTTCGCGATCCGCGACGGCCTGGCGATCACCGACCACGGCATCGCGCTCGCCACGACCAGGATGAATGTCATCGGTAGCGGGGCAATCGACCTCGGCAGCGAGCGGATCGACCTCGGCTTCACGACCCAGGCCCGCGAGGGCGTCGGCATCAGCGCCGGCCAGCTCGCCGACCTGGTCCGCCTCGGTGGAACGTTGGCGAATCCCGAGCCGACCCTGGACACGGAGGCTGCCGTGATGACCGGCGTCGCGGCGGGTGCCGCGGTCGCGACCAGCGGCCTGTCGATCGTGGCCCAGGGCCTCTACGACCGCCTGACCGCGGACGACACACCATGCGAGACGGCGCTCGCGATGCGGGTCAGGGACACCCGCAGCACCGGCGACAAGGCGGCAGACGCGGTCAAGGGCGTGGGCGAGGCGATCAAGGGCGCTTTCGACAGCCTGTTCGGCGACTGAGCGGTCTCGAGCGCGCTCTCAGCCACCACGCAGGTTGCGGCGCGCCTCGCGCTGGCTCTCGAAGATCTGCGACGAGACGTGGCGATCGGCCAGCGCCTTGCCGAGCTTGAGGCGCATGAAGCCGCTGTTGGTGTAGCGCGACACCTTGAGGTAGTACTTTTCCTCGACGTAGCGCACCGCGTCGAGGTAGGCGTCGGAGGCGTCGTCGTCGACCTCGAAGCGGTCGTAGTTGACGATCGAGTTGACCCGCTTGCCGAGCGGATCGAGCAGTGCGGAAACGGCGGCCAGGATGCGATCGATGTCGTCCTGGCTGCGCACGCGCATGCCGGCGAAATTCATGAACACCGTGTTGCTGTCCGGATCGTAGTTCAAACGGTCCTCGACGTGGATGTCGAGCAGCCGGTCGCGCAGGCCGAGCGGGGGCTTGCGGAACAGGCCCACTTCCATCGGTGACGGGTCGCCGACCATCAGCGGAAACGGCAATCGATCGAGGACGTCACGCTCGACGTCGACACCGGGCGCGACCTCGATCAGCTGCATGCCCTCGGCACCGAGCCGGAACACGCAGCGCTCGGTGACGTAGTACACCTCCTTGTCGGCCTCGACCGCCTGGCGGCCGCTGAAGGTGATCTGGCCGACCCGCTCGACGAACTTCGGGAAGCGCCCTTCCTGGCGGATGGTCAGCCCGTCGTCGTGCACCGCCACGTCGAGCCCGCCCGCCGAGAAGGTGCCGACGAACACCACCTTCTTGCTGTTCTGCGCGATGTTGATGAAGCCACCGCAGCCGGAGATCCGCTTGCCGAAACGGCTGGCGTTGATGTTGCCCTCGCCGTCGCACTCGGCGAAACCGAGACAGGCGACGTCGAGGCCGCCGCCGTCGATGAAGTCGAACTGGTAGGGGTGGTCGATGCTGGCGCTGAAGTTGATTGCGGCGCCGAAGTCGAGCCCACCGAGCGGCACGCCGCCGATCACGCCGGGATCGACGGTCAGCGTGATCAGGTCGGAGATGCGCTCTTCGTTGGCGACCACGCCGATCGCGTCCGGTAGGCCCACGCCAAGGTTGACGACGCTGTTCGGCAGCAGCTCGAGCGCCGCGCGCCGTGCGATCACCTTCTTCTCGTCGAGCGGCAGGCGCGCGATCGAGCGCAGCGGAGAGCGCAGTTCGCCGGAGAGCGCCGGGTTGTAGACGGTGCCGTAGGTCTGGGCGTGGTTGGCCGGCTCGGCGACCACCACGGCATCGACGGCAATGCCCGGAACGCGCACGCGGCGCGCATCGAGCGAGCCGCTCTCGGCGACGCGCTCGACCTGGCAGATGACGATGCCACCCGAGTTGCGCGCGGCCAGCGCCAGCGCGAGGTTCTCGAGGCGCAGTGACTCTTTCTCCATCGTCACGTTGCCGTCGGGGTCGGCGGTGGTGCCGCGGATGAACGCGACGTCGATCGGAAACGCCCTGAAGAACAGCGTCTCGCGTCCATCGAACTCGACCAGTTCGACCAGCGGCTCGGTCGCGGCCTCGTTGACCCGCCCGCCCTCGAGTCGCGGGTCGACGAAGGTGCCGAGCCCGACGCGCGACAGCGTGCCAGGCTTGCCCGCGGCGATGTCGCGGTAGAGGTGGGTGATCACACCCTCGGGGAAGTTGTAGGCCTCGAGCCGGTTCTCGACCGCGAGCTTCTCGATCGCCGGGATCAGGCCGTAGTGGCCGCCGATGACCCGTTTCAGCAGGCCCTCGTGACCCAGGTGGTTCAGGCCGCGCGTCTTGCCGTCGCCCTGCCCACCGGCATAGACCAGCGTCAGGTCGCGCGGCGCGCCCTCCGCGAGAAAGCGCTGTTCGAGGGTGATGAAGAGCTGGTCCGGCGTGCCGTTGCCACCGTAACCCGAGGAGGCCAGCGTGTCGCCATCCTGGATCAGCGCGATGGCGTCCTCGGCCGAGATGATCTTGCGAAACGCCATGGAGCCTCCCGAGCACGGTTTACCCCAGGCGACCTCCTGTCACCATCGCCAGCCATGCCAGCGGACCATGCCTGGATGCGCGACAGCCTTCACAGCATGGATCGAAGCCGGCCCCGGGAAATGCCCGAGGCCTGCACTCAAGCTTAGCCGAGCAGGCGATGGCCTGCCGGGGCGGACCCTCAGCCGGATGCCGGCAGCAGCCGTCGCTCGACCGTCCGGTAGACGAAGGCGAGCACGACCACGGCCAGCGCCGCGCTCTGCAGCATCCAGTAACCGCTCTGCCAGTCGGCGGTCAGCGTCACCAGCCAGGCAAGCGCCGGTGGGCCGATCATCTGGCCGACGTTGGAGCCCTGGATCAGCAGGCCGTTCGTCGTCGCGACCTGGCCTGCCGACGGCGCGACCACCGGAGCGCCGGAGAGCACCGCGGCCGGCAGCATGCCGCCGAACAGCGAAAAGACGAGGCAGGCGACGTAGCGCGGCGCATCGGGCAGGGACGCAGCGAAGATCACGGCCATGCAGGCGATCATGCCCACGCCGCTCAGCGCCAGCAGCTTCCAGCGCGCCAGGTGACGGTGCAGCAGCCAGCCTCCGAGCAGGTTGCCCGGGACGTTGCAGGCGATCACCAGCGCGGTCAGCAGCGACGCGGTGCCGATCGACAGCGCCCGCTGCTCGGCGAGGAAGGTCGGAAGCCAGACCATCAGCGCGACCCACTGCAAGGTGTAGCAGCCGAACGCGATGGCCAGCACCCATGGCCCAGGCCGGGCGACCGTCAGCGAGATGTTGCGCAGCAGCGATGCGCCGCCCGAGCGCTCGGTGGCGGGCGGGTCGGCCGGCATCCGCGCCAGCAGCAGCGCGGCCCACGCCAGCGCCAGGACTGCCGCCGCGACCCAGACGCCGCGCCAGCCGAGCGGCACGAGCAGAAGCGGCGCGAGCACCATCGCCAGCGCACTGCCGGCCGGCATGTAGGTGCTCCAGGCACCGAGCGCCAGGCGCAGGTCGGTGGTGCGCGTCGCCGCGACGATCAGGCCCGGCGTGGCGGTGGCCACGGCGATGAAGCCGAGCCCCTCGAGAAAGCGCGACGCGAGCAGCGTGACACTGCCATCCGAAACCGCGCCAAAGAGGCTGCCGAGCGCCAGCGCGGCGAGGCCAGCGACCACCACCCGGCGGCTGCCGAAGCGGTCGCCGAAGGTCCCCGCCACCAGCCCGAGCAGGCCGCCGACGACGTTGAACAGCGACACCACCCAACCGGCGCCGACCAGCGACAGGCCGATCTCGTCGCGCAGCTGCGGCAGCGCCGGCGGTGCCTTGCCCATGTGCATCGCGGCGACCATGCCCGCCGCGACCGCGATCCAGACCAGGCCCCAGCGGGTCGCCGGGGCCGGCGTGTCCACCGCGCTCAGCGACCGGCCTCGTAGGCGGCGACGGCGTCGCGGAAGTCCTTGTAGCCATTGCCGATCGCTTCGCCGCCGTCGGCGCGGCACACGGTCATCTCGGCGGTCAGGCTGGTGTTGCCGAGCTTGGCGATGCGCGCATGCACGTCGATCCGCTCCTCGAAGCGAGCCGAGCCGGCGAAGCTGTAGCCGGTGTCGACGAAAAACAGCTCGATACCCTGCTCGACCAGCCGCGCCCAGGGGTAGCCGATGGCGTGCAGGTAGGCCGACAGCGCCTCGTCGCAGTAGACCAGGTAGTTGGAGAAGTAGACGTGAGCCTGGGCGTCGGTGTCGGCGAACCGGACCTGGACCGGGAAGCTGAAGCGGTGGCGGACGGGGGCATCGGGCACGGGATTCTCCGGGCTGGAACCGGGGGGCAGACTAGGCCGGGCGGTGGGCGCCGCGCAAGCCGCGACGCCTCGCCCGGCACGGGCCGCTATGGTACCTTGGCGCCGCCACGCCGACCCGCGCGGCGCCACCGCTGGAGTTCGCATGGCGCTCAACGCGACCGTCATCCCCGTCACCCCGTTCGAGCAGAACTGCACCCTGCTGCGCTGCGACGCCACCAATGAGGGCGCCGTCGTCGACCCAGGCGGCGATCTGGACCTGATCCTCGAAACCGCCGAGAAGGAGGGTGCACAGGTCAAGCAGATCCTGCTGACCCACGCGCACATCGACCACGCCGGCGGCACCGCCGAGCTGGCGCAGCGCCTCGGGATCCCGATCGAGGGGCCGCACACCGGGGACAAGTTCTGGATCGACGGCCTGCCGGAACAGAGCGCCCAGTTCGGCTTCCCGCATGCCGACACCTTCGAGCCCGACCGCTGGCTCGACCAGGGCGACACCGTCACCGTCGGAAACGAGACCCTCGAGGTCCGCCACTGCCCCGGCCACACCCCGGGCCACGTGATTTTCTTCCACGCCGGGCTGCGCCTGGCGATCGTCGGTGACGTGCTGTTCAAGGGCTCGATCGGCCGCACCGACTTCCCCGGCGGCGATCACGCGACGCTGCTGCGCTCGATCCGCGAGCAGCTCTGGACGCTCGGCGACGACGTCACCTTCATCCCCGGCCACGGGCCGCTATCGACCTTCGGCGAGGAGCGGCGCAGCAACCCGTTCGTCGGCGACGGCATGGCCTAGCCAAAAAAAGAACGGGGCTGCCGTGGCAGCCCCGTCTTCAGGTCCTCCAGCTCTGCGCTTCAGCCGACCGCGCGGCGCGGACCGCTGCGCTCGGGCAGCAACCGCTCCCGTGCCAGGTGGGCATGGATCTCGTGCGGTTTGAGCTTACCGAGATCCTTGGTTACCTCGACCAGGTCGGTGCCGTTGCGGAACTGCCCCTGGAAGGCCTGGCGCAGGTGGCCGAGACATTGGCCGTGGGCCACCAGGATCACCTGCCGGACCTGGCGGTGGTGGGCCATAGCCAGGGTCCGCTCGGCGACCTGCTGGGCGAAGCGACGGTCGTACTCCTCGGCATGGCGCTCACGGTGATCGTCGTAGCCGTGCGCGGCCCCTGCAGCCGCAGAACGGTTGCGACCGGTCTTGAGGTCGCTCCAGAGTGCCGCACCGTGCTCGCCGACCAGTTCGCTGCTGACCTCTTCCCTGGGGACCAGGTTGGGTCCCGACTCGAGCTCTGGGAGCTCGGCCGGCTCGAGCGTGAACAGCCGGGCTTGACCACCTGCACACACGACGACACAACTGCTGTTTGTCATACGCCTCACCTCCTAAACCAAGTTTAGTTGCGGTCTGGCCGGTCGCGACCGGCCGGTTGACGCCCCCGGGCTCACTCGGCGACGAACGTGATGTCCCCGTACCACGCGGTCGCCCGCTGCCCTGAATTATCGGTATCGGTCATGATCGCCACGGCCTTGACGCTGCCTACCTCCTTGCCGAAATGTTCACGGATGTCCTCGCGGACGTTGCGCCGCTCCTCAACCCACGCGCCAAGCGGAGCGGTGGCGTCGCGCACTGCGACCATCACCACGCGATCGGTGTAGGCGTTGGGCCAGCTGCTGCCGCGCGCCTGGGTGGACGACCAGACGTAGCTCAGGCTCAGTGGGCGTGGATCCCACCAGCGCCCGTCGCTGAACACGACGTAGACGCGCGCCGGGTAGTCGTCACCGCTCTTGCGTGTCTCGTCGATGCCCTCGAGCAGGTTGCCGACCTTCCACGACCAGCGCAGCACCGGCGTGGCCTCCAGGTCGACGTCGATCTCGCGCACCAGGCCCGAGGCGCTGGCCACGCTGTCGGCACGCACCGCCGGGCGCCCGGCGTCCGGATCGAGCACGTAGCGGGTCTCGCCGACGAATTTCTCAGGTTTCCAGGAGAGGATGCCGTCGGCCGACGCACTACCGATAGGTAACACAGCCTGGCTCGCAGATACGCCTTCCGCCACCAGGCTGCAAGCGATCAGCAGCAGGGTGGCGGCGGGCAGGTGTGGGGTCATGCGAGACGCTCTCCGGGATCATGGCACGCCCACTGGATCAGCCGGCCGCACCCTCTCACCTATAGCAGACGCATCAGTCGGCTGCCGGGATGGCCTCGAAGCCGTCCCCGACCAGCCCGGCGTCATCGAAGTGGCGGCGGCCGATGAAGGCCGTCGCGTGTTGGCCCCACTGGCGCATCGCCCCGGCCGACGGCACGCCCATCGGCCACAGCAGGAAGCGCTCGCTGCGCTCGGTGCCCACGACCAGGCCGTCCTCCCCGAAGAGGCTGCGGCGTCCACCCGGGTACTCCAGGCTGCGAAGCGCCGCGTATTCCCTTACCTCGAGCGGGGTCGCCGGGGTCGTCGCCGGGAGCACATGCAGGCGCTGCAGTTGGTGGGTGACCGCCGCGATCCGCACCGCCAGCCGCTCCCCGTCGCCCAGCTCGGGTGCACGCTGGGGCACGTGGAAGCCCTCGCCACCGGTCTCAGGCCGTGGCACAAGGCGCGGCCCGGGGAAGAACATGTGGTAGCAGCCACACGGGTGGATGGTGTCGTAGAGCAGTGGCCGGCCAGCCCGGTCCAGGGTCACGCGCAGCAGCAGGCCATCGAGATGGCCCGCGTAGATGTCACCGTCACGCTCGGGCGGTCGCGCCGGGAACCACAACAGGTAGTTGAGCTGGGGCAGGATCACGCCGGCGATGCGCGTGTAGGAGAGGTGCCGGTAGACGACCGGACGGGCGGTATCGACCGTGGCACGCCAATCATCTCCAGGCCAGACCGGCGCACCCGGCAGGTCGTTGCGATCGACGCTGTCGATCTCCCACAGCGGGGCGTGGGCCGCGAACAGCGCCTCGCGCTCATCAACATCGAGCAGCGGGTAGCCGAGCGCGTCACGACGCCAGTCGGGCACGGCCGCGTCAGCCTGCCGCCACGGCGACGCGTAGCGGCGCAGCTCGCCGCGCAACGGCAGTGCATCGAGCGGCAGGAGATAGCTGGCGTCGAGCTCGTCGCGCCAGCGGAAATAGCCGGCAAGCACCGCGAGCCTGGTCAGCGGATAGAGGCCGAGCGCTCGTTGCCAGTCGACGTAGGCATCGGGCACGCGCGCGCTGTCGAGCAGCGCCTCGCGACCGGCCGAATCCGCCAGCGTGACCGGGACCTGCTCAGTGACGCACGCCTCGGTACGCTCGCGCAGCGCACCGGTCTCGCCCCCATCGACAAGCAGCGCACGCGATGCGGCAGGCAGGTTGGCCAGTTCCACCGTCCACCCCTCGCGGGCGAGGTCGGCGGCGCGGTCGACCCAGGCAGCGAAGCGCTTCCCGTCGGGACGCTCCGCCGCCAGCGCGGCCAGCAGCCGGTCAACCCGCAGGTGCGGCTGGCCCTGCACCCGCGCGGCCTGGACGTCGCGCACCCCGGCCTCGGCCACGGCCTCCTCCGCTGCGGCGAACCAGGCGACGCAATCACCCGGTGGCGAGGGCACGGCGACCTGCGGCACCGGCCGGGTCGCGCAGCCGGCGAGCAGGGCGCAGAAAAGCACCCCGAGATGCCGGCCAACACGTGGGCTTGAAGTGCGTGTGTCCATGACTGTTATCTATAGACCCCTGTTCTATGCTTCGGGTAATACCCACCCGGCTTCCGGAGTGAAGCCACAGCAATCGATAACGGAGTCTTTCGAATGGGCAAGGTCCTGAAAATTCTGGTCATCCTGGTCGTGGTGCTGGTGCTGCTCGTGGCGGGAGGCGCGGCGGCGATCGTCATGCTGGTCGATCCCAACGACTACCGTGGCGAGATCGAGGCCGCGGTTGAGGAGAACACCGGACGCGAGCTGACCCTCGGCGGCGAAATCGGCCTGTCGGTCTTCCCGTGGTTGGGTCTGACGCTGAACGACGCGCGGCTGAGCAACGCACCGGGCTTCGGCGACGAACCCTTCGCAGAGGTCGGCGAGGTCGAGATTCGCGTCAAGCTGCTGCCACTGCTCTCGAACACGCTGGAGATGGAGACAGCGCGCCTGGTCGGACTCAAGGTCAACCTGGCCCGCGACGACGCCGGCCACGCCAACTGGGACGACCTCGCCGGCGGCGGCAAGCACGACGATGACAGGGCGGGTCACGACCAGGCCCACGAACGCGAAGGCAGGGCGATGGCGGCACTGGCGATCGGCGGCATCGAGATCAGCGACTCCGCGCTGACCTGGGAGGACCGCCAGGCCGGCCAGCGTTACGCCCTGCAGAACGTCAGCCTGACCACCGGCGAGATCGGTGGCGGCCGCCCAGTCGATCTCGCGCTCGGCTTCGACGTCGAGAGCGACAAGCCGCAGATGGCCGGGCGCATCGAACTCACGGGCCGCATCACGGCCGACCAGGCCGCGCAGCGGATCAGCATCGCCGGCACCCAGTTGAAGGCGGATCTCAAGGGCGATGGGCTGCCGGGTGGCGCCTTCGACGCCACCATCAACGCCGACATCAGTGCCGACATGGCGAAGCAGACCGCGTCGCTGGCCAACCTGCGCATCGCCACCCTCGGCCTGCAGGCCACCGGCAAGGTCGACGCCACCGGCCTCCAGGACGCTCCGCAGGTCAACGGCCAGCTGAGCGTCGCCGAGTTCGGGCTGGCCGCGCTGACGAACCGCCTCGGTGTGGAACTGCCCGAGGGCGTCCAGGCCGACAAGCTCGGCAACGCGAAGGTCGATGCCACGTTCAGCGCCACGGACAAGAGCGCCGAGTTGCAGCAGCTGGTCGTCGCCATCGCAGGCGGCACCCTCGAGGCCCAGGCCAAGGTCCCGAACCTCGAACAGCCGAGCGCGACCGGCACCCTGGCGATCAGCGACCTCAACCCACGCGTGCTGCTCGCTGCGGCCGGCCAGGCCCTCGAGACCGCCGACCCGCAGGCGCTGACCATGCTCAACCTCAAGAGCGGCTTCAGCGGCTCGGCGAATCACGTCGAGCTCAAGGGTCTCGACCTGGCGCTCGACCAGAGCAAGCTTGCCGGCAGCCTCAGCGTGAAGGATTTTGCCAAGCCGGCGATCCGTTTCGGCCTCGAGCTCGACGCCATCGACGCCGACCGCTACCTGCCACCGCCCGCCCAGGAGCCGCCACCGGCCGGAACGCCGGGCGCTGCCGCCGGCGCGGCGGCGCAATTGCCACTCGAGCCACTGCGTGCACTCGACATCGACGGCACGCTGAAGATCGGCAAGCTCAAGGCGTACAACCTCAACAGCAGCAACATCGTGCTGCGCCTGACCGCCAGCAACGGCCAGCTGCGCGTGAATCCGGCGAAGGCCCAGATGTACGACGGTCGCTACCAGGGCAACATCGGCCTCGACGTGCGCAGCGACACCCCGAAGCTTTCGCTCGACGAGTCGCTCACCGGCGTGCAGGTCGGTCCGCTGCTGCGTGACCTGACCGGCAAGGAGGAGAAGCTCACCGGCAGGGCGCAGATGAACGCGAAGCTGACCGCCGAGGGCAGCGCGCCCGAGGCGATTCAGAAAACCCTCAACGGCAACGCCGCGTTCGCCTTCACCGACGGCGCGGTCAAGGGTTTCAACCTCTCCAAGCTGATCCGCGACGCCAAGGCGACCCTGTCCGGCGCGCCGGTGACCGGCAGCAGTGAGGAGCAGACCGATTTCAGCGAGTTGACCGGCACCGCGAAGATCACCAACGGCGTTATCGACAACCGCGACCTGGCGATGAAATCGCCGGGCTTCCGCGTCGCCGGCGAGGGCATCGCCGACCTGCCGAAGCAGCAGGTGGACTACCTGGTCAAGGCGTCGATCGTCGGCACCTCCAAGGGCCAGGGCGGCAAGGAGCTCGAGAGCCTCAAGGGTGTCACCGTGCCGGTGCGCATCAAGGGCTCGCTGAGCGATCCCGGCTACGCGGTCGACGTCGCCGCGCTCGCCACCGACCAGGTCAAGCAAAGGGCGGCCCAGGAGATCGACAAGGCGCTGCAGAAACAGCTCGGTGGCGACACCACCTCCGAGGGCGAAGCGGGAACTGGCGATCCGACCAAAGACCTGATCAACAAGGGGCTCAAGGGGCTGTTCGGCAACTGACGCGTGACCATCGTCGCCCCGGCCGACCCCTTCGCCGACCGGGTGCTCGCCTGGCAGGCAGCGCACGGCCGTCACGACCTGCCGTGGCAGCGGCCGCGCACCCCTTACCGGGTCTGGGTCTCGGAGGTGATGCTGCAGCAGACCCAGGTGCGCACGGTCATCCCCTACTTCGAGCGTTTCGTCGCGCGCCTGCCCGACCCCGCGGCACTCGCCGCGGTCGACGACGACACCCTGCACGCGCTCTGGTCAGGGCTCGGTTACTACCGGCGCGCACGCCACCTGCAGCGCGCGGCGTGCATCGTGCGCGACGTGCACGGTGGCGCGGTGCCGGACGATCTCGACGCCCTGCTCGCGCTGCCCGGTATCGGGCGCTCCACGGCCGGCGCGATCCTGTCCCTGGGCCACGGCATCCCCGCGCCGCTGCTCGATGGCAACGTGCGCCGACTCTTCTGCCGCCATTTCGCCGTGCCCGGATGGCCCGGACTTGCACGCGTCGAGCGCGAGCTCTGGCAGCTCGCCGAGCGTCACCTGCCGGGTGCCGAGGCTGCTGCCTACAACCAGGGGCTGATGGACCTCGGCGCGCTGGTCTGCACCCCGCGCAAGCCGGACTGCGAAGCGTGTCCGCTGGCCGACAGCTGCCTCGCGCGCCTCGAGGGCCTGGTCGAGCGGCTCCCCGAACCGCGTCCGCGACGCATCA
>JAACFL010000031.1 GCA_009937385.1 Gammaproteobacteria bacterium
CGCCTCGCGGTAGATCGCATCGGCCTCGCTGCGACCGATGGCGATGGCGTTCGCATCGGCCTGGAGGGTCGGGGCGATCGCCTCCATCCAGCTCGCGGTGACCTGCCAGTCCTGGTAGCGGCGCCGCGCCTCGGCCCATTCCAGTCGCGGGTCGTCGGTGACCAGCGAGACCGTCAGGTTGTCGCCCGAGCGCAGTCCGGCGACGGCCGACTGCATGCGGTTGTAGGCGTCGACCAGCAGGTTGTCGGCGGCCTCCAGGTCACCGGCCTCGAGCTTGGCGACGCCGTGCTGGCGCAGGCTCGAAGCGGTGAGCAGGTCGTCGCTCACCACGCCCTTCTCGTCAGCGATCGCGAATGCGGCGGGCAGCACCGTCGTCATGACCTGGTCGATCTCGCGTATCCAGGCCTCGCGCTTGGCCTCGGTCAGCGTGACGCGGTCGCTGCGCTCCATCGGGTAGAGCAGGCGACCTGCCTGTTCGACGAGAACGAGCGCGGTGGTCTGGTTTCCCTGGGCGGCCTGCGTCCTGGCACGCTCGAGCAGGTCGAGTTTCGCCTGGCGCTGCGTGTCGTCGTAGCGGTCGGTCACCGAGGAGTCGGTGATCGAGGTCTCCATGATGCGGATCTGGTCCTGCACCTCGGCGGAGGTCGGGCGCAGGGTGGTGGCCTGGGTTGCGAGCGTGAGGCCCAGAAGGGCCGCGCCGACGGCTGCAGTGATTGATGTCTTGCGGGTCATGTCGATGGCCTCCATGAGACGGTGATTGGCATCCGCGGGGTGCCTTCGTTAGGGATCGAGGCCAGTTGGCATCGATTAAGTACGTATTATAGAGACAAAAATCTATTTGTCTAGGACAAATAGTGGCGGCATGGATCGGGTTGTCCGGCGGCGGCGGGACGCCTGCTCGACTATCCTCAGCGCAAGGACCGCGTGTGCGGTGTCCGAGGCATGGAGGCACGACCTTGGCGAGATGGCTGCGCAGTAGCTTTCTGTTGACCTGGTTGCTTGCGACCGGTCATGTGCTCGCCGATGTCGACCGGGTCCGGTTGCTCGATGTCAGTGACGCGATCGGCCCGGCCGTGGCCGACTACGTCGTGCGCGGGATCGACGCCGCCGAGGAGGCGGAAGAGCCGCTGGTGATCCTGCGCCTCGACACGCCGGGTGGGCTCGATGCCTCGATGCGGGTGATCGTCCAGCGCATCCTCGCCGCCGAGATCCCGGTCGTGACCTGGGTCGCGCCGAGCGGCGCGCGGGCCGCGAGTGCCGGCACCTTCATCATGTACGCGAGCCACGTCGCCGCGATGGCGCCGGCGACCAACCTGGGTGCGGCCACGCCGGTCTCGATCGGGGCCACCGGCACCGGCAAGCCGCCGGCTGAGGAAGGTGACGACGAGGCCGAAGGCAAGCGCAAGCCGGGCACGGCCATGGAACGCAAGGCGATCAACGATGCGACCGCCTACATCCACGGCCTCGCCGAGCTGCGCGGACGCAACGTCGAATGGGCCGAGCGCGCGGTGACCGAGGCGGCGAGCCTGAGCGCCGAGGATGCGGTGCAGCAGAATGTCGTCGATCTCGTGGTTGCCGATCTCGATGGCCTGCTCGGGGCACTCGACGGCCGCGTGGTCGAGATCAAGGAGCGCGAGGTGACGCTCGCCACCGATGGTCTCGAGGTCATCGAGCAGGTGCCCGACTGGCGCAGCGAGCTGCTGGCGATCATCACCAACCCGAACGTCGCCTATATGCTGATGCTGCTAGGCATCTACGGCATCTTCTTCGAGCTGGCCAATCCTGGGGCGATCGTGCCCGGCGTGATCGGCGCGATCGCACTGGTGCTCGCGCTCTACGCCTTCCACGTGCTGCCGGTGAACTACGCCGGCGTAGCGCTGGTGCTGATCGGCATGGCGTTCATGGTCGCCGAGGTGTTCATGCCTAGCTTCGGCGCGCTCGGTATCGGCGGACTCGCGGCTTTCGTGGCCGGCTCGATCATCCTGCTCGACACCGAGGTGGCCGCGTTCTCGCTGTCCCTGCCGCTGGTGATCGCGCTGGCACTGACCAGCCTCGCGTTCATGATGTTCGTGACCGGGCTCGCGCTGCGCCAGCGGCGCCGGCCCGTGGTCAGCGGGCGCGAGCAGCTGATCGGCGGCGTTGGCGAGGCCCTGGAGGCCTTCGCCGGCGAGGGCCGGGTGCACGCCCACGGCGAGACCTGGTCGGCGCGCAGCCGCGTGCCGGTCGGCGCCGGGCAGGCCGTGCGCATCACTGCCATCGACGGCCTCGTGCTCGAGGTCGAACCTCTCGACAAGGAGTCGTGACATGTTGATCCAGGCGTTTACCGTGTTCCTGATACTGGCGTTGCTCTACGTCGTTTTCTCGATCCGCATCTTCCGCGAGTACGAGCGCGGCGTGTTGTTCTTCCTCGGCCGTTTCTACAACGTCACCGGCCCGGGCCTGCGCTTCGTCTGGCTGTGGCTGTTCCAGATGGTGCGCGTCGACCTGCGCACCGTGGTGCTGGACGTGCCGACCCAGGACGTGATCTCGCGCGACAACGTCTCGGTGAAGGTCAACGCGGTGATCTACTTCCGCGTGCTCGACGCCGAGCGGGCGATCATCCAGGTCGAGAACTACCACATGGCGACCAGCCAGCTCGCGCAGACCACGCTGCGCTCGGTGCTCGGCCAGCACGAGCTCGACGAGATGCTCTCCGAGCGCGAGAAGCTCAACAGCGACATCCAGGAGATCCTCGACAAGCAGTCCGACGCCTGGGGCATCAAGGTCAGCAACGTCGAGATCAAGCACGTCGACCTCGACGAGAGCATGATCCGTGCGATCGCCAAGCAGGCCGAGGCGGAGCGCACGCGGCGCGCCAAGATCATCGCCGCCGAGGGCGAGTTGCAGGCCTCCGAGAAGTTGACCGAGGCGGCACGCATCATGAGCGGCCACTCGCAGGCGATGACGCTGCGCTACCTGCAGACCATGCTCGACATGTCCAACGAGGGCAGCAGGACGATTTTCTTCCCGCTGCCGATCGAGCTGCTCGAGGCGTTGAAGGCGATAGGTGGCAATAAGCCAACGGGCTGAAGCCCGACCCACAAGAAGGCCGCACAGGATACCCTGTAGGTCGGACTTCAGTCCGACAGAGCAGCGATTCTGGTATGGGCAATGTCGGGCTGAAGCCCGACCTACGAAGACAGCCGAAGTGGTTCAGCTGTAGGTCGGACTTCAGTCCGACACAACATGCTCACCCTGGGGCGGCATGGAGGTCTAAGGCCTGAACGCCACCTTGGCGTTGCGTCCGGTCTCGCGGGCCAATGCCAGCGCGACGATCCCGATCACGACCCAGACCAGCATCAGCGCGAAGCCATAGCGGTACGCTTCGACGCCGTAGACCCGCACCCCGTCGACCAGCGCGCCGTCCCAGAAGCGGTCGAGCACGATGCCGACCGCCGGTTGCAGCAGCATCGGTCCGACCATCACGCCCATGTTGGCGATGCCCGACGCGGTCCCGCCGAGGCGACCAGGTACCGATTCCTTGGCGAACGCGAAGCCGATGATCATGCAGCCGCTGGCGAAGCCGATCAGCACCAGCAGCGCGATCAGCGCGGCCAACGGCAGCCCGGGCACGAAGATCAGCAGCGTCCAGCCGAGCGCCGCGATCACCATGCCGGCGAGGTAGAGCGGCTTGCGCAGGCCCATGCGATCGGACAGCGCGCCGAAGATCGGTCCCGCAACAGCCCAGGCGATCATCATCAGCGAGGTCAGCAGTGCGGCACGCGTGGTCGGAAGGCCGAAGTGAGTGACCAGGTAGGGCACGCCCCACAGACCCGTGAAGGTCAGCACGCTGCCGACCAGCCCCCCGGGCACCAGGAACAGCAGGCGGATGTTGCGGTACCCGACCACCCGTTTGAGGCCTTTCCAGATGCCGTCCGGCGCCTGGGTGTCATCCGGATGCTCGGGCGCGTGACTGGTATAGCCGCGATCGACCGGGTCGTCGCGGACCACCCACCAGATCGCCAGCGCGAGCAGCGCGGTGACCAGTCCCGACACCGTCATCACTGCCCGCCAGCCGAACGCGTCGACCAGCAGCCGCAGTGGCACGCCGGCGGTGACCGCGCCCACCACGCCGGTGAACAGTGCCAGTCCCGAGGCGAGCGAGAAGTGCCTGTCGGGCAGCCAGTGGCTGGCGAGCTTGAGCATGCCGACGAACGCGACCGCCACCGAGGCGCCGACCAGCAGCCGTCCCGCACCGGACCAGAAGTAGGTTGGACTGAGCGCGAACAGCAGGGTGCCGACCGCGGCCGCGGCGGCCCCGGCACTGAGCAACCGTCGCGGACCCCAGTGGTCGGCGAGGATGCCGGTCGGTACCTGCATCGCGACGTAGCTGTAGAAATAGAGCGCCGAGAGCTGGCCGAGTGCCGCGGCGTTGAGCGCGAACTCCGTCATCAGCTCCCCGGTGATCACCGCCGGGGCGACGCGCTGGTAGAAGCCGATCAGGTAGAGCAGTGCGCCCAGGCCCCATACCGTCCAGGCCAGGCGCAGTGGCGGGAAGGCGGGAGTGGGGGTGGCGGAGGGAGGCATGGCGCGGGCGACGTTAGCACGCGGCCGCTCCCGAACCCAGTTGCCGTAGCGTCAACCCGGGTTGCTGCGACTATCCCAGCGGGTCAAATACCTACCTCTGTTGCGGTATTGCCCGAAAGTCGTGCATCGGCCTAATTTCGTCTGCATGCCAAGGCGTCATCACACAGCACGCCGGCCACGCGTTCACCACCAGCGAGGATCGCTCTCCATGAAGAACACCACCCGGCCGTTCGTCGGCCTGATATGCGCCGTGATGCTCGGCGGTGCAAGCCTGGCCAGCGCCGCCGAAACCCCGACCCTGATGTCGCCGAGCTGGGCCTTCGGGGCCTGTGACGCCTGGAACGCCAGCGCCACGCTCAGCGACGAGCTCTACACCTCGGGCTGGGCGTCGAACGACAAGGATCGTGGCCACAAGGTGCTGCAGATCTACCGCAGCGACTGCCCCGACAGCCCGCGCGCCGAGCTGCGCATCGCGGCCAAGGAGGGCAAGGCCCAGTGCATCTACGGCGGCATCGCCGAGACCACGACGCTCGACGACGACGTCGATTACGTCATGTACGCCGAGACCGCGCGCTGGCAGGAGATGGGTGCCGGCGAGTACGGCCCGATGAAGGCGATGTTCTTCCAGTACCTGCTGTTCGACGGGCCGTACATGGAGGCGATGAGCAACATGGGGCCGTTCGGCGCGTTCCTGAAGCTGACCGGCGAGGTGCCCGGCAAGGTCGACGCCTGCCCCTGAAGCGGCTCGCGCGCGAGATGATCAAACGGGGCCCGACGGGCCCCGTTTCCATTCCGGTGAACGTGGATCAGGTGCTGTCGAGGCTGCCACCGCGCGCACCGCCGCGAAACGGCTGCAGCAACAGGTGCGGTAGCGTCAGCTCGCGCGGTTCGCGGTAGCGCTCGAGTCCGATCGTCATGCCGGTATGGCCGTCGACGGGCTGGTCGCGGTAGGTGCCGAACAGGCGGTCCCAGATCGAGAGGTTGAAGCCGAAGTTGCTGTTGGTCTCGCGCGGGTGGACCGAGTGGTGCACGCGGTGCATGTCGGGCGTGACGATCACCCGGCGCAACCGGCGGTCCCACTCCCACGGCAGGTAGACGTTGCCGTGGTTGAACATCGCCATGCCGTTGAGCAGCACCTCGAAGACCACGACGGCCAGCGCCGGGGCCCCGAGCGCGGCGACCAGTCCCATCTTGATGCCCATCGACAGCAGGATCTCGATCGGGTGGAAGCGCACCGCGGTGGTCAGGTCGAAGGTCATGTCGGTGTGGTGCACGCGGTGCAGCCGCCACAACGCGGGTACGGCGTGGAACAGCACGTGCTGCAGGTAGATGGCGAGGTCGAGCACGACCAGTGCCACCAGGAACCCGAGCCATCCGGGCAGGTCGAGCTGGTTCAGCAGGCCCCAGCCCCGTGCCTCGCCGAGCAGCGCGATGCCGACCGCGGCGGTCGGAATCAGCAGTCGGACCAGCAGCGCATCGACGGCCAGCAGGCCGAGGTTGGTCGGCCAGCGTGCCAGGCGCACCTGGTCCGGGTCACGGCGCGGTGCGTGCACCTCCCAGGCCGCCATCGCGGCGAAGATCGCGACGAAGGCGCCGAGGCGCAGCCACGCCTCGTAGGCGAGCAGGGCGTCCATACAGGCTGGCTCAGGTGGGGGTCAGCGGCCCTTCCACTCAGGGCGTGGCTGCTTGGCGAGGAAGGCGTCGATGCCGTCGCGCGCGTCCTCGGTGGTCATGTTGCAGGCCATGGTGCCGCTGGCCATGTCGTAGGCAGCGGCGGCTGCCGCCTCGACCTGGCGGTAGAAGAGCTGCTTGCCCAGCGCGATCGAGGCGGGGCTCTGGCCGGCGATCTTGGTCGCCAGCGTGTCGACCGCCTCGTCGAGCTCCTCGGCCGGCACGGCGCGGTTGACCAGGCCGTGGCGTGCCGCGGACTCGGCGTCGATGAAGTCGCCGGTCACCAGCATCTCCATCGCCACCTTGCGCGGCACGTTGCGCGTCAGCGCGACCATCGGTGTCGAGCAGAACAGCCCGAGGTTGATGCCCGAGGTGGCGAACTTGGCCGCCTCGGCGGCGATCGCCAGGTCGCAGGTGGCGACCAGCTGACAGCCGGCGGCGGTGGCGATGCTGTGCACCTTGGCGATCACCGGCTGTGGAATGCGTGTCAGGGTCTGCATCATGCGCCCGCACTTGTCGAACAGCGTGCGCATGACCTCCTCGGAGCTGTCCTGGCGCATCTCCTTGAGGTCGTGGCCGGTGCAGAACGCGCGGCCGTTCGCGGCCAGGACCACGACGCGCACCGAGCGGTCGTTCTCGATCCCATCGAGCTCGGCCTGCAGCGCGTCGAGCAGGGCGTGCGACAGGGCGTTGAACTTGTCCGGTCGATTCAGCGTCAGCGTGGCGATGCCGTCACGATCCTCGCGCAGAAGCGGTGGGGCATCCTGGGTGGCGGCCTGGGCAGCGGTCATGGCATCTCTCCGGGTCCGGATAGGGTCAGGGCAGTCTACACGCCGATTTCGACCGCCGGGAAGCGATGGGGTTCGCGGCATTGGCCTGTGCCCGCGTCTATCGATGCCGTGCAGGAGCGCCGCCCACGGTGTGATTCGCGACGGTTCTATCGCGGCCTGGGGGCCGCTCCTGCGGGTGAGCTGGCGGCGTAGGAGCGCTGTCCGCGGCGCGATTCGGTCCGAGTGTCATCGCGGGGCCTGGGGGGCACTCGCGTGTCGGGAAACGCGCTGTTCGGCGGCCTCAGGCCGTCTGCGCCGGCAGCACCTGCACGCGCAGCGCGGAGGCGAAATCACCGAGCCGGGCGACGCCACTCTGCTCGGCACGCTGGCACCAGTCGCGGAACTCACGGCGCACGGCATCGAGGTCGCCGGAGGCGCGGCGCCAGATGTCGGCCAGCGCCAGGCGTGATTCGTAGGCGGCACGCAGCCGCTCGCTGCTCTCGAGCAGCTGCTCGAGTTGGCCCTGCTGCCAGGCATCGAGACGCGAGCGCTGGCGCAGCAGCAGCCATCGGGCCTTGCGACGGAGGCGGTGGCCGGCGCGGTCGATGCCGTCACGCTCGTCGCGCAGGATCGGCAGTACGACGTCGCGCACGAAGCGCTTGTCGATGGCCGCGGCGGCGGGCAGGGCGCCGCTGGGAGTGCGGACATGGCTGAAGGCGTCGCTGCGCACCCTGGCCAGACCGATGGCCTGCATCAGGCGGATGTAGGCCCAGCCGACGTCGAACTCGAACCAGCGTGCCGAGAGGCGCGCCGAGCCGGGTGCGGCGTGGTGGTTGTTGTGCAGCTCCTCGCCGCCGATCAGGATCGCCCACGGCGAGAGGTTGGTCGCTGCATCGTCGGTCTCGAAGTTGCGGTATCCCCACCAGTGGCCGAGGCCGTTGATGACGCCGGCCGCCCAGAACGGGATCCAGAGCATCTGCACCGCCCACACCGTCAGGCCGATCGGTCCGAACAGCGCCACGTCGATCACCAGCATCGTGCCGACGCCCCAGTTCGGGTGCACGCCGTAGACATGCCGTTCGAGCCAGTCGTCGGGTGTGCCACGCCCGTAACGCTCCAGCATCGCCCGGTCCTCCGCAGCACCGCGGTAGAGTTCGGCGCCGCGCCAAAGCAGGGTGTGGATGCCGTGGGTCTGCGGGCTGTGCGGGTCTTCCTCGGTCTCGCAGGCGACGTGGTGCTTGCGGTGGATTGCGACCCACTCGCGGGTCACCATGCCGGTGGTCAGCCACAGCCAGGCACGGAAGAAGTGGCTGACGACGGGGTGCAGTTCGACGGCGCGGTGGGCCTGGGCGCGGTGCAGGAAGATGGTGACCGCGGCGATGGTGACGTGGGTCAGCAGCAGGATTGCGAGAACCAGCTGCCAGGTGGAGAGATCGAGAAGGCCGTGACTCAATTGGATGTCCAGTGATTGTCAATGCTCCATCATCGGGGGCGCCGACCAACGGCGCAATGACCGCCATCAAGCCGGCACGAGACCGAGGTGGCGCTGGCTGGAACTCCACGGGGCGCGGATAATGCGCCGATGCCCGCGCCATCCGTCCCGCCGCGCCCGGCGCAGCTCTGGCTGGCCGTCTTCCTGCCGTTCGCGTGCGGCTATTTCCTTTCCTACCTGTACCGGGTGGTCAACGCCGTCATCGCGCCCGACCTGGTGGCTGACATCGGGCTCGATGCCAGCGACCTCGGGCTTCTGACCAGCACCTACTTTCTGACTTTCGCCGCGTTCCAGCTGCCGCTCGGCGTGCTGCTCGACCGCTACGGCCCACGGCGCGTGGAGGCGCTGCTGTTGCTGTTCGCGGCCGCCGGCGCGTGGGTCTTCGCCACCAGCGAGTCACTGTCGGGGCTGATCCTCGGCCGGGCGCTGATCGGCTTCGGCGTGTCGGCCTGCCTGATGGCCGCGTTCAAGGCCTTCGTGCTCTGGTTCCCGAGCACGCGGCTGCCGCAGGTCAACGGCTTCCAGATGGCGGCCGGTGGCCTCGGCGCGCTGTCCGCGACGCGGCCGGTCGAATTCGCGCTCGGCTTCACCGACTGGCGCGGGGTATTCACGGTGCTGGCGCTGCTCACGCTGGGCGTCGCGCTGCTGATCTATTTCGTCGTGCCCGAGCGGGCGTCACCACGCCAGGAGGTCACGCTGGGCGACCAGGTGCGCGGCATCGGTCGCGTGTTCACCAGCCCGCTGTTCTGGCGCATCGCGCCGTGGACGGTGATGTCTCAGGCCTCGTTCCTGTCGATCCAGGGGCTCTGGTCGGGGCCCTGGCTGCGCGACGTCGGCGGTTTCGACCGGCCGGCCGTCGCGACGCTGCTCGCCGCGGTGTCGGTAGCGATGATCGCGGGTTTCGTGGCTCTCGGTACCCTCGCGCAGCGCAGCGGCCGACCGCTGCGCGTCGCCGAGTTTGGGGTGTTGACCTTCATCGGCGTGCAGCTGCTGCTGGTCATCGGCTGGGCCGATCTCGCCTGGCCGTTGTGGCTGCTGTTCGGCTTCTTCGGCACGGTCGGCATCCTGCCCTATGCGGTGCTGTCGCAGCGCTTCCCACCGGAGCTCGCAGGGCGCGTCAACACCGGCCTGAACCTGCTGGTCTTCGTCTGCGCGTTCGCCGGCCAGTGGGCGATGGGCGCGGTGATCGATCTGTGGCCCGTGGTCGATGGGCACTACGCCCAGGAGGGCTACCGCGCCGCCTTCGGCATGATGCTCGCACTGCAGGTCGTGGCGACGGCCTGGTACTTCTCCAGTGGGCGCGATCGCGCCACAGAGCGGGCGAACGGGGGCTGAGCGTGGCGCGTCGACGGGACAAGCCAACGCTGCCGCGGGTTGCCCGCGTGACGGGCCTCGATGCCAAGGGGCGTGCGCTGGTCGAGGTCGACGGCACGAGCCGTGCCGCACACGGCGGCCTGCCGGGCGAACAGGTGGTCGTGGCGCTGCGCGGTGGGCGTCGCCCCCGCGCCGAGCGGGTGGCCCGGGTGCTGGCGCCGAACCGCGCGCGCGTGGTGCCGCGCTGCCCGCACTTCGTGGTCTGTGGCGGTTGCAGCCTGATGCACCAGTCATCCACCGCGCAGCTCGCGCACAAGCAGACACGCCTGCTCGATCAGCTCGCCGAGGCCGGCGTCGCGATCGGGCGTGAGCTCGAGCCGCTCGCCGGGCCGGTCTGGCACTACCGCAGGCGGGCGCGCCTCGGTGCGCGCCTGGTCGACGCCAAGGGGCGGGTGCTGGTCGGGTTCCGCGAGCGTGGCGGCAGCTTCGTCGCGGACATGGCGACCTGCCACGTGCTGGTCGAGCAGGTCGCACGCCTGATCGAGCCGCTGGGCGAACTGGTGGGGCAGTTGAGCATCGCGCGCCGGGTGCCGCAGGTCGAGGTCGCGGCCGGCGACGACGCGGCATTGCTGGTGCTGCGTACGCTCGATCCACCGAGCGAAGAGGACCTGGATCGGTTGCGCCGCTTCGCCGAGGGGCGCGACGTGACGCTCTGTCTGCAACCGGGTGACGCCTCGACCATCGTGACCCTCGATGGCCAGGCGCCGCCCGACCTGGAGTACACGCTTCCGGAGTTCGACGTCGAATTCGCGTTCGGTCCGACCGACTTCGTGCAGGTCAACGGTCCGCTGAACCGGCGCCTCGTGGCGCGTGCCGTCGCGCTGCTCGACCCGCGACCGGACGAGACCGTGCTCGACCTGTTCTGCGGCCTGGGCAACTTCTCGCTGCCGCTCGCGCGCCGTGCCGGCCGGGTGCTCGGACTCGAGGGCAGCGAGCCGCTGGTGGTGCGCGCGGCTGCCAACGCGGCGCGCAACGGCATCACCAACGCGAGCTTTGCCACGCGCGATCTCTACGCCCGCGACCCGGGAGCGCTGGTGGGCGAGGGCGTGACGGTCGACAAGGTGCTGATCGACCCGCCGCGCACCGGGGCCGGCCGGGTGCTCGAACCGCTGGTCACGCTCGGTGCCCAGCGCATCGCCTACGTGTCGTGCAATCCGGCGACGCTGGCCAGCGATGCCGCCGAGCTGGTCAACCGCCACGGTTACCGTCTGGTCGCTGCCGGCGCGGTGGACATGTTTCCACACACCGCGCATGCCGAGGCACTGGCGCTGTTCGAGCGGAGCTGAGTGCGTCGTGCTGGGGGGCGCCGTGCGGCGCTTCCAAACCGGGTTCGACGCCTGTAGGAGCGGCGCCTGGACCGCGAATCGGCCTCGCGTCGTGGTCGCGATCCCTGCGGGGCGTCAGCCGGCCTTCGCTCTCCGCTGCCGGTACCTGCGCCAGTCGCCAGCAGCGATGCGCGGCCCCGGACGCACCCGGTCGGTGTTGAGCAGGTAGACCCACGCCGCGTGCTCCGTACCGTTGCTTTCGACCCTTCGGATGACCCGGACGTACTCGCCGGCATGCGCTCGAGCCGGATCGAATCCCTCGTAGCGGTCGAGTCGTGCCAGCGTGTCCAGCGGGTCTGCGAGTTCGAGCATCTCGCCCGAAACCCAGCCTCCACCGGGCGGCGCGCAGACCAGTCCCGGGTAGCCGCCCTGGTCGTGCAGGCGGCCGCGGAGCCGGGCGGGGCCCAGGCTGGTGACGCGCCGCCGCAGCAGGCGCCCGATCTCGGGTACGAGGGACCCGCTCAGCAGCGTCCCGTAGGCGAACAGCGGCAGCTCACGGGGCATCGGGCAGCACTTCGGCGAGGAAGGCGTCGAGTCCCTCGTGGTAGGCCGGTCCGGTCGCGAGGAAGCCGTCGTTGTGGCCGCCGCGCAACGCGAGCAGCCGGCCGCGCGATCCCAGCAGGGCGAGCAGCCGTTCGGCGTGAGGGTAGGGCACGATCTCGTCGTTGCGGCTGTGCGCGACCAGCACCGGTCCCGGGTAGCGCGCCAGGGCCTCGGCCGCGGGGTAGCGGTGGCGCGCCAGCAGGCGTACCGGCAGCCAGGGGTAGAGCTCCGCGCCGAGGTCGACGATCGAGGTCGGGGTCGATTCGACGATCAGCCCCGCCGGACGGTGGCGCGCGGCGGCATGAGCCGCGATGGCGCCACCCATGGAGCGGCCGAACACCACGATCTGCTCCGGCGTGTAACCGCGCACATCGACCAGGTGCCGCCAGCCGGCCTCGGCGTCGAGGTAGGTGCCGTGTTCGTCGGGCTTGCCCTCGCTCAGGCCGTAGCCGCGGTAGTCCAGGATCAGGGTCGCCAGGCCCAGGCGGTGGAAGATTGCCAGGCTGTCGAGCCGGTGACTGATGTTGCCGGCATTGCCATGCAGGAACAGCAGCGCACCGCGCGGTTGCGGGTGCGGCAGGTGCCAGGCGTGCAGCCGGACCCCGTCGGCGGTGACCAGCCGCACCTCCTCGAACTCGAGGCCGGCAAGCGATGGGTCGGCGTCGAGCTCGCGCAGCGGGAAGTAGAGCAGGCGGTCCTGGATCAGCCAGAACCAGCCGAAAAGCAGCACCGCGCCCAGCAGCAGCGGCAACAGCAGCCCGGCGAGCGTGGTCATCGTGCGCTTCGCCCGCGGCCCGGTCATACCCAAGCCGCGTGCCATTGCCTAAGATGGTCAGGCATGCGAGGAGCACGATGAGCTACGAAATCGAACGCAAGTTCCTGGTGACCGACGATCGCTGGCGCGAGGTGGCCGATCAGGGCGAGGAGATGCGCCAGGGATACCTGGCCGGTGGCACCTGGGGCTCGGTGCGCGTGCGCCTGAGCGGCATGCAGGCGCGGCTGAACATCAAGGGGGCAACCGTCGGCGCCACCCGGCGCGAATTCGAGTACCCGATCCCACCGGAAGATGCCCGGTTGCTGCTCGACGAACTGTGCAGCGGGCCGCTGATCGAGAAGACCCGTTTCCGGGTGCGCCACGCCGATCACGTCTGGGAGGTCGATGTCTTCGCCGGCGACAACGCCGGGCTGATCGTCGCCGAGATCGAGCTCGATGCCGCCGACGAGGCCTTCGAGCCGCCGGCCTGGGTCGGGGCCGAGGTCACCGACGATCCCCGTTACTACAATGTCTCGTTGGTGGAGCATCCATTCATTCGCTGGAACGACGTTGAGCGCCAGGCCGCGCGCGCGCCATCAGGAGCCTGACACGGATGGTACGTTACCGCTTCGACATCTCCACCCGCGTCGAGTATCTGCCCGATCAGTCCGACCCGGGCGAGCAGCGCTTCGCCTTCGCCTACACCATCACGATCCGTAACGCCGGCGAGGCCACCGCCACGCTGCTCCGCCGCCACTGGCTGATCACCGACGCCGACGGTCACGAGGAGATCGTCGACGGCGATGGGGTGATCGGCCACCAGCCGACGCTGGCGCCCGGAGAGGTGTTCGAGTACACCAGCGGCGCGGTGTTACGCACGCCGGTCGGCGCCATGGAAGGTCACTACGGGATGCATGCCGAGGACGGTACGGAGTTCCAGGCACCCATCCCGGTATTCGGACTGAGGGTGCCTGGTGTTCTCAATTAAAACAATAAATTAAATTATATATCTAAAGTAATTTAGATGTAATTCGACTCAGACGATGCCCTCGAACGGTTGCACGTCGACCATGGTGCCGGGCTCGATTTCGCCGCTCTCGGCCGGCAGCCGGATGAAGCAGTCGGCGACGCTCATGGAGTGCAGGATCCCCGAACCCTGGGAGCCGGTGGTGTCGACCGCGAGCTGGCCGTCGGGCCCGGTGACCAGCACGCCGCGCTGGAACTCGGTGCGGCCCTTGCCCTTCTTGAGTCGTGACAGGCACGGTGCGCGCAGCCACAGCGCGGGCTTGGCCTGCTCGCCGGCGAGCCGGCGCAGCGCCGGCAGGGCGAACTGGTAGAAGGTGACCATCACCGAGACCGGGTTGCCGGGCAGGCCGAAGAAGTAGGCGCCGCCGTCGAGGCGGCCGAAGGCGAGCGGTTTGCCCGGCTTCATGGCGATGCGCCAGAAGTCGATGCCGCCGAGTCGGTCGAGGGTCTCCTTGACGAAGTCGGCATCGCCGACCGACACGCCGCCCGAGGTGATCACCACGTCGGCCTGGGCCGCGGCGTCCCGGAACGCCTGCTCGATCGCCTCGCGGGTGTCGCGCACCACGCCGAGGTCGATCACCTCGGCGCCGAAACGGGTCAGCATGCCGTACAGCGTGTAACGGTTGGAGTCGAACAGGCAGCCCTCGCGCAGCGGTTCGCCGATCGAGCAGAGCTCGTCGCCAGTCGAGAAGAAGGCGACCCGCACCCGGCGTCGAACCGACACCTCGGCGACGCCGACCGACGCGAGCAGGCCGAGGTCGACCGGCTTGAGCCGGGTGCCGGAAGCCAGCGCGATGCCGCCGGCCCGCAGGTCCTCGCCGGCACCGCGCACGTTCATGCCCGGCTTGCCACCCGTGGCGACCCGGATCGTCTCGCCGTCGACGGTCGTCGCCTCCTGCATCACCACGGTATCGGCACCGTCCGGCATCATCGCCCCGGTCATGATGCGTACGCACTCGCCGGGACCGACGGAGCCGGAGAACGGGTGACCGGCGAACGAGTCGCCGACCAGGCGCAGGCCCTGGCCGACCGCAGCCTCGAGGTCGGCGCCACGGAGCGCGTAGCCGTCCATCGCCGAGTTGGTGTACGGCGGCACGTCGACCGTGGCGCTGACGTCGTGGGCCAGCACGCGGCCGAGCGCAGCGCGGATCGCGACCCGCTCCTCGCCCGACAGCGGCTCGATGAGTGCCTCGATGCGTGCATGCGCCTCGTCGACGCTCATCAGCCGACTGCCGTCGGCGGGGACGTTGCAGTCGTGGGGGTCGGTCTTGGTGGTCATGCGACGGCTTCCGGCTGGGTCCCGCGATCGCCGCGCACGCGGTCGACGATGAACGTGGCGATGGCAGCGGGATCGTTGAGATCGAGTTGCGGCAGCTGTGTCGGCGGTTCGAGCGGACCGTCACTGGCGACCGCGATGATGTCCTGGTCTTCGGGGTAGAGGCGCGGGTTGTCGAGCTCGCTGCGACGCAGTTCGATCTTCGGGTAGCGCTCGTGCTTGAAACCCTCGATCAGGATCAGGTCGACGTCGAGCTCGCCGAGGCGCGCAAGCATCTCGTCCAGCCGGGCCTCCTGCTGGCCCGGGGTCTCGGCCATCCAGACCCAGCGGCCGCGTGAGGCGATCATCACGTGCTCGGCGCCGGCCTGGCGCAGCCGGTAGCTGTCTTTGCCTGGCGTGTCGATATCGAACTGATGGTGGGCGTGCTTGATCAGGGCGACGCGCAGTCCGGCCTCGCGCAGCAGCGGGATGACCCGCGTCAGCAGCGTGGTCTTGCCGGTGCCGCTGAAGGCGACGAAACCTAGGATCGGGGGCGTTTGGGACATGCTCAGGGCTCCATCGCGGCCAGCGTGCGCGCCAGTTCGGCATGCTGTTGCGGGGTATTGACGTTCAGGAACTGCTCGGGCCGGTCGGCGAAGTCGACCTCGGCGACACGGTGGCGACGGTACCAACGGTCGATCTTGCGTTCACCGGCTTCGAGGTAGGCCTCGAGGCTCGGCAGCAGCGCGCGGGGCAGCAGCGCGAAGACCGGCTGCAGACGCTCGCAGAAGGCGACCGCGATCTCGGCATCCGCGGCACGGCGCGCGGCCTCGAGGCGGGCTACCAGGTCGGTTGCGATCAGCGGGCTGTCGCACGGCACGCAGGCCAGCCAATCGGTCGTGCAGGTGGCGAGTCCGCGCGCGATGCCGGCGAGCGGTCCCTGGTAGTCGGCCAGCGTATCGCTGACCACCTCGGCGGCGTAGGGCGCGGCCAGCTCGCGGTAGCGCTCGAGGTGGCGGTTGGCGTTGACCAGCAGCGCGTCGACCTGCGGTGCGAGTGCGGCGAGGGCGTGGTCGATCATCGGCCGGCCGGCGAGTTCGATCAGCCCCTTGTCGTCGCCACCCATGCGCCGTGCCTGGCCACCGGCCAGCACCAGGCCGGTCACACCACCGGACAGGGTCATGGCCGGGTCTCGCTGCATGGAGTGCGGAATGGACTGGGCATGGGGTACGTGGCCGGAATTCGCATGGCAGGCGGCTAGTCTAGCCCCTGGCAGCGATGCCGCGCAGCCCCGATCTGCACCAGAGCGGTGGCACGGCTACAATGTCCGACACTCGACGCCACCGCCACGAGTCTCAGATGAGCATCCAGGTCAAGATCTTCGCCAGCCTGCGAGAGCGTCTCGGTCACGACGGCATGGAACTCTCCGCCGACGGCATCGCCACGGTGGCCGATGTCTGGGCGCGCGTGGCTCCCAACGAACCGCTTGCCGGCAGCGTGCTGATGGCGGTCAACATGGACTACGCGCAGGCCGACCAGCCGGTGCGTGACGGCGACGAGGTCGCCTTCTT
>JAACFL010000195.1 GCA_009937385.1 Gammaproteobacteria bacterium
CTCTGCTGTCCGGGCTCCAGCCCGCGAGCCAGCTCGACCTCGCGGCGATCTACCTCGGTTCGGCCGCCGACAAGGCGATCCCGATCACCGAGGAGAGCGTCATTGCGATCAACCGTATCCTTGGCCTGGTGCCACTGGAGGCGAATGACCAGGCGGTGCTCGCCCTGAAGGCGGACACCGTGCGCATCGGCCTGGCGACCGGCCACGAGCCCGACAGCGGTCACTGAACCGCAACCGGCGCCTGGTTCGACACCACCAGGCGCCGGTTACTTGACCTGCTTCCTTGCCGCCCCTGGCGGCATTGCCGACAATCGTGGCTGACACCTGCCACGGATACCCCCCGATGTCCCTGCCCTGCCGTCACCCGGTCATCCCGCTCTTGCTCGCCTTCTCCATCCTGGCCGGCTGCGCCACGCTGCAACCGGGATACGAAACGCCGACCGTCACCGTGACCCACTTCCGCGGGCTGCCTGGCGAGGGTGTCGCACCGCGCTTCGAGATCGGCCTGCGCATCCTCAATCCCAACCGCTCGCCGTTGAAGCTGCAGGGCATCGCCTACAACGTGCGGCTCGAGGGGCATCGCCTGCTGGCCGGGGTCGCCAACGACCTGCCCGAGGTGGCGGCGTACGGCGAGGCCGACGTAAACCTGGTCGCCAGCATCGACCTGCTGGGCGGCCTGGGACTGATCGGCGACCTGCTGAACTCCCAGCGCGAATCGCTCACCTACCGCCTCGAGGCCAAGCTCGACATCGGGCCATTGCAACCGGCGATCCGCGTCGACCACGAGGGGCAGTTGGCCCTCGGCCAAAGCACATGACGGAAAGCACCATGGATCTCGACCTCGACCACCTGCGCGGCTGGATCGGCCGCACCATGACCGGTCACGACACCATCGACGCGCGTCGCGCCGCGGCCCTCGCCGCGACCCTCGATCTCGATGCCGCGCCGGCCGATGGCGAGCCGCTGCCCCCGCTATGGCACTGGCTCGGGTTCCTCCCCTGCGACCGCGCCTCCGAGCTTGGCGACGACGGCCACGCGCGACGCGGCGGCTTCCTGCCTCCGGTGCCGCTGCCGCGCCGCATGTGGGCCGGCAGTCAGTTCGAATTCCACCGCCCGCTGCGCGTGGGCCAACCGACCGAGCGCATCTCGACCATCCGCGCCGTCGACCTCAAGCAGGGCCGCAGCGGCACGCTGGCCTTCGTGCGCGTCGAGCATGCACTGCAGGACGCCGACGGGCCGCTGCTGAACGAGTGGCACGACATCGTCTACCGCGAGGCGCCCGCTCCCGGCAGCGAGCCGCCCGCGCCGAAACCCGCACCTGAGCAGGCCACCTGGACCTGGTCGCTGGCGCCCGACCCGGTGTTGCTGTTTCGCTACTCGGCGCTGACCTTCAACGGCCACCGCATCCACTACGATCGCAGCTACGTCACCGGGGTCGAGGGCTACCCCGGGCTGGTCGTGCACGGCCCCCTGCAGGCCACGCTGCTGATGGAACTGTTGCGCCGCGAGTGCCCCGACGCGACGGTCGCTGGCTTCGCGTTCCGCGCGCTGCGCCCGGTGTTCGACACCGCGCCGCTGACCGTGTGCGGCGCCCTGGACGACGATGGCGCGGCACACCTCTGGATCCGCGACGCCGACGGCGCCCTGGCGATGGACGCCACCGCGACGTTGCGTTGAGAACGCTCCCCTCTTACGGACCTCCGCCAATGCACGAACCCGACGATCCCTACCGCGAGATCCGCGACGCCGTCCGCGACCTCTGCAGCCACTACCCAGACAGCTACTTCCGCGAGATCGATGCCGCGCGCGGCTACCCCGAGGCGTTCGTCGACGCGCTGACCGAGGCAGGCTGGCTCGCCGCGCTGATCCCGGAGGCGTACGGCGGCAGCGGGCTGGGCCTGGCCGAGGCGTCGGTCATCATGGAGGAGATCAACCGCTGCGGCGGCAACGCCGGTGCCTGCCACGGGCAGATGTACAACATGGGCACGCTGCTGCGCCACGGCTCCGAGGCGCAGAAGCAGCGCTACCTGCCACGCATCGCCAGCGGCGAGCTGCGCCTGCAGTCTATGGGGGTCACCGAGCCGACCACCGGCACCGACACCACCAAGCTCAAGACCACCGCCGTCAGGAAGGGCGATCGCTACGTGGTCAACGGCCAGAAGGTGTGGATCTCGCGCATCCAGCACTCCGACCTGATGATCCTGCTCGCGCGCACCACACCGCTCGCCGAGGTCAAGCGCAAGTCGGAGGGCATGTCGATCTTCCTCGTCGACCTGAAAGACGCCATCGACCACGGCATGCAGGTCAAACCGATCGCCAACATGGTCAACCACGAGACCAACGAGCTCTTCTTCGACGACCTCGAGATCCCGGCCGAGAACCTGATCGGCGACGAGGGGATGGGCTTCAGGTACATCCTCGACGGCCTCAATGCCGAGAGAACATTGATCGCCGCAGAGTGCATCGGCGACGGCTACTGGTTCGTCGAACGCGCGGTGAACTACGCCAACGAGCGCGTCGTCTTCGACCGACCGATCGGACAGAACCAGGGCATCGCCTTCCCGCTCGCCGAGGCGCACATGGAGATCGAGGCGGCCAACCTGATGCGCTTCGAGGCGTGCCGGCGCTTCGACGCCCACCAGCCGTGCGGCGCGCAGGCCAACATGGCCAAGCACCTCGCCGCGAAGGCGTCGTGGGAGGCGGCCAACGCCTGCCTGCAGACCCACGGCGGCTTCGGCTTCGCCGCCGAGTACGACGTCGAGCGCAAGTTCCGGGAGACGCGCCTCTACCAGGTCGCCCCGATCTCGACCAACCTGGTGCTCGCCTACATCGCCGAGCACGTGCTCGGCCTGCCGCGGAGCTTCTGATGCAACCGCTCGCCGGGATCACCGTGGTCACCCTCGAGCACGCCATCGCCGCGCCGCTGGCGACGCGCCACCTCGCCGACCTCGGCGCGAGGGTGATCAAGATCGAGCGCCCGGGCAGCGGCGACTTCGCACGCGGCTACGACCGCCGCGTCAAGGGACTCGCCTCGCACTTCGTCTGGTGCAACCGTTCCAAGGAGAGTTTCGCCCTCGACGCCAAGCACCCCGAGGCCGGCGAGATCCTCGAACGGCTGGTCGGCCAGGCCGACGTGCTGATGCAGAACCTCGCACCGGGGGCCGCGGCGCGCCTCGGCCTCGGCTACGACACGCTCCACGAGAAGCATCCGGGGCTGATCGTCTGCGACATCTCCGGCTACGGCAGCGACGGCCCCTACCGCGACCGCAAGGCCTACGACCTGCTGATCCAGAGCGAGGCCGGCCTGCTCTCGGTCACCGGCTCGCCCGACGCGCCGGCCAAGGCCGGCATCTCCATCGCCGACATCGCCGCCGGCATGTACGCCTACTCGCAGGTGCTCGCCGCGCTGCTGCAGCGCGCCCAGACCGGGCGCGGCACGCGCATCGGCGTGTCGATGCTCGAGGCGCTCGGCGAGTGGATGAGCTTCCCGCTCTACTACGCCTTCGATGGCGCCGCGCCACCGCCACGCACCGGTGCCGCGCACGCGACCATCGCCCCCTACGGCCCCTACGCCACCGGCGACGGCACCGTGATGCTCGGCCTGCAGAACGAGCGCGAGTGGGCGACCTTCTGCAACGCGGTACTGGGGAGGCCTGAACTGCTCGATGACTCGCGCTTCGCAGGCAACGCCGACCGGGTCGCCCACCGCGGTGCGCTGGACACGGAGATCGACGCGGTCTTCTCGAAACTGACCACCGCCGAGGTGACCGCGCGGCTCGACGCGGCCGGCATCGCCAATGGCCGGGTCAACACCATGGCCGACCTGTATGCCCACGAGCAGCTCAAAGCCCGGGACCGCTGGCACGAGATCGGATCTCCGGTGGGACCGCTGCCGGCGCTGCTGCCACCGGGCGCATGGGCTGACGCACCGCCACGCATGGACCCGGTGCCCGCACTCGGCGAGCACACCGATGCGATCCTCGACGAGCTCGGCTACGATCAGACGGCGATTGCCGGTCTGCGAGCCGCTGGAGCGGTGGGCTGATCCCGATGGACGGCCAGCAGAGCGCTCAGCGGACTGCTATAAATCAGGTTCAGGAGCGTCCTCCAGGCACACCGAACGCAACCTTCGCTGCACGGGATTCGACATGGCCGAAGAAGAAGATCTCAAGACCGAGGATGGCGATCACGATGAATATCGGGGTCCAGAACGACGCAACGGTATTGAGCGGCGGGTAAATCCCGACCCGCGCAAGGAGCTGCGTTTCGAACCCGCCAAGAAGGATCGGCGTCAGAAGGCACGCCGCAAGACCGACGGCGACGCCTGGCAGGACCACGACTTCTTCTGAGGCCTGCCAGGGCCCCGACGGACA
>JAACFL010000196.1 GCA_009937385.1 Gammaproteobacteria bacterium
GAGACCCCGTGCGCCTTCGTGACGCTGAAGCCCGACGCGACCGAGGTCACCGCCGAGGAGATCATCGCCTGGTGCCGGGATCACCTGGCCCACTTCAAGGCGCCGAAGACGATCGTGTTCGGTGAACTGCCGAAGACCTCGACCGGGAAGATCCAGAAGTTCGTGCTGCGGGAGCAGGCGAAGGCGCTCGTGGAGGGCGAGATGTCGGACTGAAGTCCGACCCACAAGGATCTTCTAAAAAATGGATGTAGGTCGGGCTTCAGCCCGACAACAACAGTGAGGACAAGGGAATGTCCTACAACGAACTGCGCAAGGGGCGTTATTCCGCTCCCGGCCAAGAGTACCTGATCACGACGGTGACTTCGGGGCGGAAGCACCTCTTCATTGACATCAATTCGGCGAAACCGATCATTCGGGCTCTGGAAGACACCGCAGTCACTGATGAGTGCTGCTGGCTTGCCTGGGTTCTGATGCCCGACCACTTCCACGGATTGGTCGCACTGGGCGATGGCAGTTCGTTAGCTACCGTCATGCATCAGTTCAAGGGGCGATCCGCACGCTCATGGAACCGGAGATTCGGCAGGTCGGGCGCGTTGTGGCAGCCGAACTTTCATGACCGTGCATTGCGCATCGATGAGGACCGCCGATCTGTGTCTCGCTACCTGATCGGCAATCCAGTCCGCGCTGGCCTTGTCGAACGCGTTGGCGATTACCCGTTTTGGGATGCGATTTGGCTCGATCCCCTGTCGGGCTGAAGCCCGACCTACATAAAGACATCCAGTTGGATGTAGGTCGGACTTCAGTCCGACAAAAACCAGCTTGCTCAGAGCAAAAACCCCCGCAACGCATCGAGCACCGCGTCCGGCTGCTCCGCGGTCATCATGTGCCCGCACCCGGGCAGGACGACGGTTCGCGTGTTGGTGATTCGCTCCGTGATGGCCTTCGTCGCACGCCGTGGCGTCAACATGTCCTGCTCGCCGAGCAGCAGCAGCGTTGGGCACCGGATGGCATCCAGCCGCTCCAGCGGCTCGCCGTAGGCGTTGCAGGCGTTGAGATCGGCGTGCAGCACGCCGGGGCCGGCGCGCTCCATAAGCTTCGTCGCCTCGGCCATGACGTGGATGCCCGGCGTGCCGGTGCCGCCGAGCTGGCCTGCGAGGCTGTGGCCCCAGATCATCAGGCCGTCGATGGCGGCGTGGTCGTTGGCTGCGGCGGCCGCGAGCAGCGGTTCGGCGACGGCCATCGGCAGCGCCGTGCCGAGCAGCGCGACCCGCTCGACGTGATCGGCGTGGCGGGCGGCGGCATCGAGTGCCACCAGCGAACCCATGCTGTGTCCGACCAGTGCGGCGCGTTCCACGCCGGCGGCATCGAGCAGCGCGACGACCCAGTCGGCCAGGGCCTCGACGCTGGGCAGCGGTTCACCCCCCGAGCGACCGTGACCGGGGAGGTCGAGGGCGAGCACCGACCGCCCGTGGCGCGCGAAGTGGCGTGCCGGGAACGACCACATGGTGTGGTCCATCGCCGAGCCGTGGATGAAGACGAGCGCCGGACGTTCCGGATCGAACGGGCGGCCGCCGGTGGAGGCGTGGACGGGGTGGCCGTTGACGGTGAGTTCCATAAGTGAGATGTCCCGATGATTCCTGTGGGTCGGACTTCAGTCCGACATGGCCTCGCGTCGGGCTGAAGCCCGACCCACATCTGTTTTCACGGTCATGCCTTCTGCGACTTGTACAACGCCTTGCCCAGGTCATCGATCAGGTCGTCCGTGTCCTCGAGGCCGACCGAGAGCCGCACCAGCCCCTCGGAGATGCCGGCCGCGGCGAGCGCGTCGGCGTCCATGCGGCTGTGGGTGGTGCTCGCAGGGTGGATCACCAGTGACTTGGCGTCACCGACGTTGGCCAGGTGCGAGAAGAGCTTCAGGCTCTCGATGAAGCGCACGCCGGCCGCGCGACCTCCGTCCAGTTCGAAGCTGAACACCGCCCCGCAGCCCTTCGGCAGCAGCCGCTGGGCGAGCGCGTGGTCGGGGTGGTCGGGCCGCTCCGGGTAGTTGATCTTCGTGACCGCCTCGCTCTGCGCGAGGAACTCGACCAGCCGGCGCGTGTTGTCGACGTGGCGCTGCATGCGCAGGCCGAGTGTCTCGACCCCCTGCAGCAGGTGGAAGGCCGTGGTCGGGCTCATGCAGGCGCCGAAGTCGCGGATGCCCTCCTTGCGGGCACGCATCAGGAACGCCGCCGGGCCGTACTCCGCGGCGAAGTCGAGCCCGTGGAAGCCGGCATAGGGCTCGGTGAGTTCGGGAAAGCGGCCGCTCGCCACCCAGTCGAAGTTCCCCCCGTCGACCAGCACGCCGCCGATCGCCACGCCGTGGCCACCGAGGAACTTGGTCGCCGAGTGCATCACCAGGTCGGCGCCGTGGTCGAGTGGCCGGCACAGGTAGGGCGTCGTGAAGGTCGCGTCGACCAGCAGCGGCAGGCCGGCCTCGTGGGCGACGGCGGCGATGGCCGGGATGTCGAGCACGTCGTTGCCGGGGTTGCCGAGGATCTCACCGAACACCAGCCGCGTCTCGGGCCGGATCGCGGCGCGGAACGCCTCGGGATCGCGCGGGTCGACGAAGGTGGTGTCGATGCCGAAGCGCGGCAGCGTGTAGGCGAGCAGGTTATGGCTGCCGCCGTAGAGCGAGCGCGACGCGACGACGTGGCCACCGGCGCCCATCAGCGTCGCGATCGCCAGGTGCAGCACCGCCTGGCCGCTGGCCGCGGCAATCGCCCCGAGGCCGCCCTCGAGCGCCGCGATGCGCTCCTCGAGCACGGCCACGGTCGGGTTGGAGATGCGCGAGTAGACGTGGCCGGTGCGCTCGATGTTGAACAGCGCCGCGGCGTGGTCGGTGTCCTCGAAGACGTACGACGCGGTCTGGTAGATCGGCGTCGCGCGCGCTCCGGTCGCCGTGTCGGGCTGCTGGCCCGCGTGCAGGCTCAGGGTGTCGAATTTCAGGTACTTGGGTCCGGCCATGCGTCGGGTCCGTGGGCTGGGGTGCGGTGGGTCCACCCTAGCGCCTTTTCGGGCCAGGGCAAGCGGTGGGTGCCGGGTTGCATTCGGCTGTGCGCGCCGATATTGTCCCCAGTTTACGTAAACGTCAACTTGGCCCATTCAGGGCCTCCCATCCGACGGAGAGACCATGCAGAGATCGATCGACACCGTCGCCGTGCTCGGCGCCGGAACCATGGGGGCCGGCATCGCCGCGGCCTGCGCACAGGCCGGCAGCCGCGTCCACCTGCTCGACCTCGACGCCGAGCGCGTCGCCGGGGTGATCGCGAAGATGACCGAAGGACGCGCGCCGATGCTCGACGACCCGGCCGCGCTCGAGCGAGTCAGCGCGGGCAGCCTCGACGATCTCTCGGTGCTGGCCGACTGCGACTGGATCTGCGAGGCGGTAGTCGAGGACCTCGGCATCAAGCAGGAGCTGTTCCGACGTGTCGAGGCGGCGCGCAAGGAGGGCTCGATCGTCACCACCAACACCTCGGGCATCCCGTTGCGCGACATCGCCGAGGGCATGCCCGAGCGCTTCCGCAGGGATGTTGCGGTGACCCACTTCTTCAACCCGGTGAAGGTGATGCGCCTGCTCGAGCTGGTGCCCGGCGAGGAGACCGATCCCGACGCGCTCGCCATGCTGCGACGCTACTGCGCCGACACGCTCGGCAAGGGCGTCGTCGACGCCAAGGACACGGTCAACTTCATCGGCAACCGCATCGGCTGTTTCTGGATCCTCTCCGGGCTGCACAAGGCGCGTGCCGCGCTCGATGGCGGCCTGTCGATGGAGACCGTCGACGCGCTGATGTCGATGCCCGTCGGCCTGCCGCCGACCGGGCTCTACGGTCTGGTCGACCTGATCGGTCTCGACGTCATGGACCTGGTCGGCAAGAACCTCGCCGCGAACCTGCCCGAGGGTGACGTCGGTCGTGACTATGCCGCGTTCCCGTCGACCGAGCAGGCGATGCTCGAGCGCGGCCAGCTCGGACGCAAGAGCGGCGGCGGTTTCTACCGCGTGACCAAGCGAGACGACGGCAGCAAGCTCAAGGAGGTCTACGACCTGGTCGCCGGCGACTGGCGCGTGGCTGACAAGGTCGTACTCGATGCGGCGCATGCCGAGGCCGGCACACTGCTGTTCGCCGACGACGCCGAGGGGCGTTTCGCCTGGGACCTGATGGGCGGTGCGCTCTGCTACGCTGCCGACCTGGTGCCCGAGATCTCCGACACCCTCGTCGGTGTCGATCGCGCCATGCGCTGGGGCTTCAACTGGCAGCAGGGCCCGTTCGAGATGCTCGACGCGCTCGGCCCGCAGCGGGTGATCGCGCG
>JAACFL010000197.1 GCA_009937385.1 Gammaproteobacteria bacterium
AGCCCGAGGGCGCACATCCGCTCGGCCTCGACCTCGGGATCGTCGGCCGGGTGGGGCAGGGGCTTGGCGTGTGATTCGGGCATCGGTGCGGGTCCCCGTGGTGTGCGCGCCGTCTCGGTTCAGACGGTGTGGAACAGCAGGTACTGGTAGCCGCAGAACGAGGCGAGCAGCAGGCCGCCCTCGACGCGGTTGATCTGGCCCGCACCGCGGAAGCCGTAGGCGGCGGCGAACAGGCCCAGCGTCAGCACGATCATCACCGGGTAGTCGCGCATCAGCACCTCCGCCGGCAGGTCGGCGGGATGGATCAGCGCCGGCAACCCGAGCACGGCCAGCAGATTGTACATGTTGGAGCCGATGATGTTGCCGATGGCGATGTCGTGCTCGTGCTTGAGCGCGCTCGTCACCGAGGCGGCCAGTTCCGGCAGGCTGGTGCCGATCGCGACGATGGTCAGGCCGATGACCAGGTCGCTGACGCCGAACAGCGTCGCGATCTCGACCGCGCCCCAGACCAGGATGCGCGCGCTGCCGAGCAGCACCAGCAGGCCGATCAGCAGCCAGGTCAGGGCGCGGCTGAGGGGCATCGCTTCCGGGATCTCGGCGGCATACTCGGACTGGATCGGGTCGCTCTGGCGCGCGCGCAGGCCGAGGCTGACCACCCAGTAGAGGGTCACTGCCAGGCCGGCGAGCAGCAGCAGCCCGTCGTGGCGGTCGAGTCGGCCGTCGGTCAGCAGCGCCAGCGTGAACAGCATGATCGCCATCAGCACCGGGAACTCGCGGCGCAGCACGCTCGAGTGGACGCGCAGCGGCGTGATCAGCGCGGTCGCGCCGAGCACCAGCGCGATGTTGGTGATGTTCGAACCGAGCGCGTTGCCGACCGCGAGGCTGGTGTTGCCCTGCCAGGCGGCCATCGACGAGACCAGGATCTCCGGTGCCGAGGTGCCGAAGCCGACCACCGTCAGGCCGATCACCAGCGTGGGCATGCCGAGGTTGCGCGCGGTCGCGGCGGCGCCGACCACGAAGCGGTCCGCGCCCCAGGTCAGGGCGACGAAGCCGGCGAGGACGGCGAGTGTAGGGAGCAGCATGTTCGGTGCCGTGGCTGGGCCTGGCGCGGGATGCAGCCATTATCCCTACCCCCTCCCGGGCCCGCCAGCACCGCCTTGACTCCCCCTCCGGGCTCCCCGAGACTGTCGCCTCGCGCCCCATCGGGGCGCCCTGTTCCGTCCCTCTCAGGACCCCCGCGGATGACCCCAGGCACCAGTGACGACGTTCTGATCCGTGTCGAGGGGGTGCATTTCGCCCGCGCCGGACGCCCGGTGTTCGACGGGCTCGACTTGACCGTCCGCCGGGGGCGGGTGGTCGCCATCATGGGCCCGAGCGGCACCGGCAAGACGACGCTGCTGCGCCTGATCGGCGGCCAGCTGCGTCCCGATCGGGGCCGGGTGATGGTCGATGGGCAGGAGGTCGCGCGGCTGGGCCGTGGGGACCTGTTCAGGTTGCGTGAGCGCATGGGGGTGCTGTTCCAGAGCGGCGCGCTGCTGACCGACCTCAGCGTCTACGACAACGTGGCGTTTCCACTGCGCGAGCACACCGACCTCCCCGAGGCGCTGATCCGCGACCTGGTGCTGATGAAGCTCGAGTCGGTCGGGCTGCGCGGTGCCCGCGACCTGATGCCGGCCGAGCTCTCCGGTGGCATGGCGCGTCGCGTCGCCCTGGCCCGCGCGATCGCCCTCGACCCGTTGCTGGTGCTCTACGACGAGCCGTTCACCGGCCAGGACCCGATCTCGATGGGCGTGCTGGTGCGCCTGATCCGGCGTCTCAACGACGCCATGGGCCTGACCAGTGTCGTGGTCTCGCACGACGTCGAGGAGACCGCGGCGATCGCCGACGACATCTACGTCATCTCCGGCGGCAAGGTGGTCGAGCAGGGCAGTCGCGATGAGCTGGCCGCGAGCACGTCGCCGTGGGTACGCCAGTTCATGCGTGGCGAGCCGGATGGGCCGGTGCCGTTCCACTACCCGGCGCCGGACCTGGCCGACGACCTGCTCGGCGGGGAGGGCGCGTGAACGACGGGCTTGCGGCGCTCGGTCGCTGGGGGCTCGGGGTGTTCCAGCGCCTCGGCCGCGGCCACCTGTTCCTGGCCCACGTGCTGGCCGGCCTGCCGACCCTGCTGCCGCGCCCCGGCCTGGTGATCGCCCAGCTGCACGCGGTCGGCGTGCTGTCGCTGGTGATCATCGTCGTCTCCGGGCTGTTCGTCGGCATGGTGCTCGGCCTGCAGGGCTACAACACGCTGGTCGACTTCGGCGCCGAGGAGTCGCTGGGCGTGGTGGTGGCGCTGTCGCTGGTGCGCGAGCTCGGCCCGGTGGTCTCGGCGCTGCTGTTCGCCGGCCGCGCCGGCTCGGCGCTGACCGCCGAGATCGGCCTGATGAAGGCGACCGAGCAGCTGGCCGGCATGGAGATGATGGCGGTCGATCCACTGCAACGGGTGATCGGGCCGCGCTTCCTGGCCGGGTTCCTGGCGATGCCGCTGCTGGCGGCGATCTTCAGCGCGGTTGGCGTGTTCGGCGGCTACTTCGTCGGCGTTGGCCTGCTCGGCGTCGACGACGGCGCGTTCTGGTCGCAGATGCAGGCCAAGGTCGACCTGCACGAGGACGTATACAATGGCGTCATCAAGAGCGTCGTGTTCGGTTTCGTCGCCGCCTGGATCGCCGTGTTCGAGGGCTACGATGCCCCGCCGACGGCGGAAGGGGTCAGCCGGGCGACGACGCGCACCGTGGTCCACACCGCACTGGCGGTGCTCGGCCTCGACTTCGTCCTGACGGCACTGATGTTCGGAGAGTGAGACTGCGATGAACACGACACGCACGGTGGAGATCGGCGTCGGGCTGTTCGTGGCCGCGGGCCTGGCCGCGCTGTTTGTGCTGGCGATGAAGGTCAGCAACCTCAGCGCGTTCAACACCACCGGCGGTTACGAGATCGTGGCCCGCTTCGAGAACATCGGCGGACTCAAGGTCAGGGCCCCGGTGACCGCGGGCGGCGTGCGCGTCGGCCGCGTCGCGGCGATCGGCTACGACAGCGAGCGCTACGAGGCGGTCGTGCGCCTGGCGATCGATCCCGCTTTCGACCGCCTGCCGCGCGACACCAGCGCCAGCATCTTCACCGCCGGGCTGCTGGGCGAACAGTACGTCGGCCTCGAACCGGGTGGCGACGAGCGGTTCCTGAAGGCGGACGACGAGATTAGAATCACCCAGTCGGCGCTGGTGCTGGAACAGGTGGTGGGACAATTCCTGTTCAGCAAGGCCGCCGAAGGCCCATCCGAGAAGTAGGACCGACCCGATCATGTTCAAGCGATTCACAGCAGCCGCGCTGCTTGCCGCACTGACCGTCCCGGCCGGCGCGGTCACCGTCGACCTCGAGGGGGCGGTCGGGCACGCGCTGGAGGCCGATCCGCGCATCAGCGAGCGCGAACACCTGGTCGACGTGGCCCGCGCGCTGCTGCAGGAGGCGACCGGCAGCGACGACCTGTTCCTCGACCTCAACATGTTCCTGGCCATCGCGCCGGAGGCGGACGGCTTCTACACCAACGGGCGCAACAGCTGCATCAACCTGCCGTGCACGCTCGCCAACGACGGTGACGAGATCGACGGCCTGTCGCCGTGGGCCGACCTGAAGTTCAAGCTGATCAAGCCGCTGCTGACCTTCGGTAAGATCGAGAGCTACACCGAGGCGGCGCAGGGCAACGTCGACGTCAAGCGTGGCGACGTGCGGCTGCAGCGTGTCCAGACGCGCATGCAGGTGACCCGCGCTTACTATGGCTACCTGACCGCACGAGATTCGCGCCAGCTGATCGAAGATCTCCTGAGCCGGGTCGACAAGGCCGAACAGCAGATGCAGGCCGCGATGGACGAGGGGCGTGGGACCGTCAAGCTGTCTGATTTCTACGCCCTGCAGGCCGGGGCCGGTTTCCTGCGCAAGGGCCACTCGCAGGCCGAGGCGATCGAGGCGACCGCGCTCGCCGGTCTGCGCCTGCTGACCGGCATCGCCGAACCGGAGCCGCTCGAGGTGGCCGACCGCCACATCCGCCCGGTGCCGCTGCCCAGCCCCGAGCAGTCGCTGGTCGACTGGCAGGACCAGGCGCTCGAGGCGCGCACCGAGGTGGCGCAGCTCGAGGCCGGCCTGCGTGCCCGCCGTGCGCTGGTCGAGGCCAAGAAGGCCGAGCAGCGGCCCAACGTCTATGTCGGCATCGTCGGCTCGGCGGCCTATGCCTCGGAGCGTGATCGTCTCGACAACCCGCAGATCTACGACCCGTTCAACCACGTCGGCGCGACGCCGATGGTCGGCATGCAGT
>JAACFL010000198.1 GCA_009937385.1 Gammaproteobacteria bacterium
GGCGCCGGAGAGGAACGAGCCGGCGATGTTGCACAGGCCGATCAGCGCGATGGCGTAGGCGCCGACCTGGGCACCGAGCCCGAGGTCCTTCACGTAGGCCGGGAAGTGCACGGTGATGAACGCGACGTGGAAGCCGCAGACGAAAAAGCCGGTGGTCAGCAGCACGTAACCGCGATGGCTCAGCGCCTCGCGTAGCGCCTCGCCGAGTCGCTGGTCGCTGTGCACCTCGCCCTTCGCCTCGGTCGACGACGGCAGCAAGAACGCGAGCGGCAGGATCAGCAGCGTCGACGCCGCCAGCAGCAGCAGTGCCGGCTGCCAGCCGAGCGCCGCGATGCCGGCCTGGCCGAGCGGCGAGAAGACCACCTGGCCCATCGAGCCCGACGCCGTGCCGAGGCCGAGGACCAGCGACCGCTTCTCGGGCCCGACCACCCGCGCCATCGCCGCCAGCGCCAGCGAGAAGGCGGTGAAGGCGACGCCGAGGCCGGTCAGGATGCCGCCGGCCAGGTGCAGCGCCAGGCTCGACTCGGCCATCGCCATGCCCCACAGCCCGAGGGCGTACATCAGCGCACCGACCACCAGCACCCGGGTCGGCCCGTAGCGGTCGGCGAGCGCCCCCGCGACCGGCACGCCGGCACCCCAGAACAGGTTCTGGATCGCCATCGCGAGGCCGAAGGTCTCCCGGCTCCAGCCGCGCGTGAGCGTCATCGGCTCGAGGAACAGCCCCAGCACCGAGCGTGGGCCGAAGCCGAGCATCGCGATCAGGCAGCCCGCGACGATCACCAGGGCCGGGGTGCGCCAGTCAGTCGCGCGAAGCTCGCTCATCATCTGCTCCTAAAGGGGGGGTCAGAGTAAATCAGGTCCTAATTTACTCTGACCCCTTCTCTAATCCGACGGTCAGGATAGGTCCGGCGGACCCTTCCTGCTGGACATCGGACCGGTTGCCTGACTATCATCAAGTGTATCTACACACGTGTATGTACACATTTATATCCATGCATGTCAACGGTTCGCAAAACTCCAAGACCGCCACACCATCCTGCACCTGCGCGATGCTCAGGCGTACGGCACGACGGGTCACCCGCCTGTACGACAAGGCCCTGAGGCCCGCCGGGCTGCGGCTCACCCAGTACTCGGTGCTCGCCAATGTCGCGCGCGACGGCGGCCTGTCGATCTCGGAGCTCGCCCAGCGACTCGAGATGGAGCGCACCACCCTGACCCGCAACCTGCGACCGCTGGTCAGAGAAGGCTGGGTCATCGTGGCCAGGGGCAGCGACCGCCGTCAGCGCTCCGTCGGCCTGACCCAGGCCGGGCGCAAGGTCTACGAGGAGGCCTACCCGCTCTGGGAGGCGGCCGAGAAGCGCCTGCGGTCCGAACTCGGTGACGAGGCCGATGCGCTGCGTGGCCTGCTCGACGCCACGCTCGCGCGCACCGTCGTCGATTGAAGTGTGCCCCACCACCGGCCGCGCCCAGAATCTGTCGGGCTGAAGCCCGACCCACATAAAGACAGTTCACTTACTTGCAGGTCGGGCTCCAGCCCGACAAAACCGCGCCGGCTTCATTGATGTGGATCGGGCCTCAGCACGGCAAGACCGCTCCTGCCGAGTTCATGTGGGACGGGCTTCAACCCAAAACGGCCATAACCATCAAAGCCATGCAGGTCTGGCCTCACCCGACAAGGCCGCATGGGTGAGAGCCATGTGGGTCGGGCTTCAGCCCGACAAAAACCAACATGGAATCGTGGACTCAAGACCGCCACACCAGATCACCGCCCTTTCGATGTGGGTCGGGCTTCAGCCCGACAAGCCCCGATCAGGAACCAGGCGTCGCCAACGCCTCGCGCGCCGCACGACGCCGCGCCCGCCGTTCCAGCGACCAGCCCATGAACACCCGGAAAAGCAGCGGCACCATCAGCAGCGTCAGCACCGTCGAGAAGATCAGGCCCCAGACGATCGCCGTCGCCACCGGCCCCCACAGCAGCGATTTGCCGCCCAGCCCGGTCGCCAGCGAGAACAGGCCGGCGACGGTGGTCAGCGACGTGATCAGCACCGGGATCACGCGTCGGCGTGCGGCGTAGAGCGTCGCGTGCAGCGGGCTCATGCCCATGCGCAGCCGCGCGTTGCCGGCGCTGATCAGCACGATCGCCGAGTTCACCGCGATGCCCGACAGCGCGACGATGCCGTAGAGCGTGAACAGGCTCAGCGGGGTGTCGGTGATCAGCAGGCCGAGGATCACGCCGGTGAACGCCATCGGCACGGTCACAAGAATCATCAACGGCTGGAAGTAGCTGCGGAACTGGGTGCCGAGGATCAGGTAGATCAGCCCGACGCCGAACACGAACAGCACCGCGATGGAGTCCAGGCTCTCCTGGATATCGTCGAGTTCCCCGGTGAAGTCGAGGTCGATGCCGGGGTGGCGCTCACGGATCTCCTCCCAGTGCGCCTGGATGCGCCGGTTGGCCTCGCGGGTGTCGATCGCGAGCTTGTCGATGTCGGCCTCGACGGTGATCGCGCGGCGGAAGTTGTAGTGCTTGATGCTGCCCATCGCGCGGCCGTAGCTCGGCTGCAGCAAGCGACCCAGCGCCACCTCGCCACCGTCGGCGAGCACCACGCTCTGGCGCAGCACGCTGTCGACGTCGCCGCTGCGGTCGGCCTGCGCACGCACCCGCACCTCGACCTTCTCGCCCTGGTGCTGCAGGCTCGCGACCACCTCACCGTCGCCGGCGAGACGCACCAGCCGGGCCACCTCGCCCGGGTCGAGGCCGCTGCGGCGCACCGCGTCGAAATCGTAGGTGAGCGCCAGCTCGCGCCGCCCCTCGCGGTCGTCGTCGGCGACGTCGAAAATCGCAGGCTCGGTCGCCATGAACGCCTTGAGATCGGCAACCGCGGCGCGGATCGCGGCGAAATCGTCCCCGCGCACCTTGACCTTGATCGGCCGCGCGGTCGGAGGGCCGCCCGAGATGCGCAGGAAGGAGATGTTCTCCGGCCCCGGCACGGCCAGAACGTCATCACGCGCGGCGGCGATCATCTGGTCGACCGTGCGCAGGTCGTCGGTACGCGGGTTCAGGCTGACGAACAGCTGCCCCCAGTTGTCGCCGATCAGCGGTTCGGTCTCGGTGAGCATCAGGCCGGAGTAGCCAACCATCTCGCGCACCTCGCCGGGGCGCACATGACTGCGAATACGCCGCTCGACCGCCTCGATACGCTCGAGGGTCTTGTCCAGCGAGGTCCCGGCCGGCATCTCGACGTTCACGTAGAACAGCCGCACCGGGTCGAAGGCGAAGAACTCGAAGCGGATCATGCCGGCGCCGAGCGTCGAGAAGGTAGCCGCCATGAACAGCAGCACCAGGCCCAGCGACAGGCGGGGCCGGCGCAGCACCCGGATCAGCACCCGCGTGTAGCTGACGCGGATCCAGTGGATCGCCCGGGTGCGCGCCCGCTGCACGCGGCCCGGGCGTTTGAAGTTGACGTCGAACGCATGCACGTGCGCCGGCAGCATCCAGTACGCCTCGAGCAGGCTGATCGCGAGCGCGGTGGTCACCACCAGCGGCACCACGAGCATGAACTTGCCGACGATGCCGGGCATCAGCATCAGCGGCGAGAACGCCGCCATCGTGGTCAGCACCGAGGTGGTGACCGGTGCGAAGACCTCGTTCAGCGAGTCGAGCGCCGCCGGGATCACCTTCTGGCCACGCGTCATGCGGTAGTAGATCGCCTCGACCACGACAACGGCGTCGTCGACGATCATGCCGAGGCAGATCACCACACCGAGCAGCACCATGACGTTGAGCGTCATGCCGACCGCGCCGAGCACCCAGAAGGTGCCGGCCAGCGTGAACGGGATGCCGATACTGGTCAGCAGCGCGATGCGTGAGCCGAGGAACAGCCAGGTGACCAGCAGCACCAGGCTGAGGCCGAGCAGCGCGTTGCGCTCCATGACGCTGAGCGCCGCGCGGGTGATGGTGGTCTGGTCGTCGACCAGCGTGATGTCGATGCCGGTCGCAGCGACGTTCGACGCCTGGCCGTCGATGTAGTCGCGCAGGCGGGCGACCAGCTCGATGATGTTCTCCTCGGGCTGCTTGAACACCATCATCATCACCGCTGGCGCGCCGCCGAAGCTGACCAGGCGGTCGGGATCCTCTCGCGCACGCACCACCTCGGCGACCTGGTCGAGAGGCACCTCGCCGGCAGTGGTCAGCAGCGGGATCGAGGCAAGGTAGTCCGGGTCGGCGCGCTTGCCTACCAGGCGCAGCAGCCACTCCTGCTCGCCGAGACGCAGCGTGCCGCCGGCGGTGTCGCGGAAGTAGCGCGCCACGCTGTCGGCCACCGCGACGGGGCTGAGGCCGAG
>JAACFL010000199.1 GCA_009937385.1 Gammaproteobacteria bacterium
GCCGCGGCGCCGTCGTTCTCACCCAGCGCACGGCGCTGCCAGTTGGCCGGACCGTAGAGCTTCATGACGTAGTCCATGACCATGCGCTGCGCGTTGAAGCGCGGGATCAGGGATTTCATCGAGGCCTTGGACAGTTCCACCCAGCCCTCGGCGTAGCCGTGCGCGCCGCGATCGTAGTAGAGCGGGGTGACGTCGTACTCGAGCAGGTCGAGCAGCTCGCGGCTCTCCTCGGCATTGCGCCGGTCTTCCGGGGTCTCGGGTGGATGCGGGGTGATCGCCCAGCCGTTGGTGCCGTTGTAGCCCTCGCCCCACCAGCCGTCGAGCACGCTGAGGTTGACCACCCCGTTGATGCCGGCCTTCTGACCCGAGGTGCCGCTCGCCTCGAGCGGGTACTCGGGGGTGTTGGCCCAGACGTCGCAGCCGGCGACCAGCTTGCGTGCCAGCGCCATGTCGAAGCCCTCGACCAGGACGATGCGGCCCTCGAACTCGGGGCGCTGGGCGAAGCCGTGGATGGCCCGGATCAGGTCCTGGCCCGGGTTGTCGCGCGGGTGCGCCTTGCCGGCGAAGATCAGCACCGCCGGCCGCTCGGGGTCGTTGAGCAGCCGCGCGAGCCGTTCCGGATCACTGAAGAACAGCGTCGCGCGCTTGTAGGTCGCGAAGCGCCGTGCGAAGCCGATGGTCAGGATGTCCGGGTTGGCCGGGTCGAGGTGCTGGACCAGGCGCGCGACCTGGGTCGGGCCGACGCCGTTGCGGCGGTGCTGGGCGATCACCCGGCGGCGCACATCGGCGAGCATCTCCATCTTCAGCGACTGGCGCACGCTCCAGAAATTATGATCCGGGATCCCGTCGATGCGCTCCCAGTAAGCCTCGTTGCGCAGCTCGTTGCGCCACTGGCCCGAGAAGCGCATGTCGAACAGGTTGAGCCAGTCGCGCGCGAGGAACGTCGGCACGTGCACGCCGTTGGTGACGTGGGTCAGCGGGTTCTCGTGGGGCGGCACCTCGGGCCACACCTCGTACTCCATCGCGGCGGCGACCCGCCCGTGGATGGCGCTGACGCCGTTGTGGAAGCGCGAGCCCTTGAGCGCCAACGTGGTCTGGTTGAAGCGCTCGAGATCGGGGTCGGACGCCCCGAGGGCCAGGAACGCATCCGGTGGCAGACCGAGTTCGCCGGCGAACTCGCCGAGATACTGGATGACCAGCTCGCGCGGGAAGATGTCGTGCCCGGCCGGCACCGGCGTGTGGGTGGTGAAGACCGTACCGGCGGCGACCAGCTCGAGGGCGGCCGCGAACGGCATGCCGGCCGCGACGTGGGCGCGGCAGCGCTCGAGGATGGAGAACGCCGCGTGGCCCTCGTTGATGTGCCACACGGTCGGCTTCAGGCCGAGCGCGCGGAGCGCGCGCACGCCGGCGATGCCGAGCACCATCTCCTGCTGGATGCGGGTCTGCTCGTCGCCACCGTAGAGCTGGTAGGTGATGGCCCGGTCTTCCTCGCTGTTCTCCGGCAGGTCGCTGTCGAGCAGCACCAGGCGGATGTGGCCGGCCTTCGCCTCCCAGACGTTGAGCTGCAGCGTGCGGTTCGGCAGTGCCAGTTCGACCCGGACCGGGTTTCCGTCGGGCCCGGTCGCCGGCCGCACCGGCAGGTCGCTGAAGCGGATCGGCGCGTAGTGGGCGATCTGGTTGCCGTGGCCGTCGATGGTCTGGGTGAAGTAGCCCTGGCGGTAGAGCAGGCCGACGGCGACGAAAGGCAGGCTGACGTCGCTGGCCGCCTTGCAGTAGTCGCCGGCGAGGATGCCGAGGCCACCCGAGTAGACCGGGAAGCTCTCGTGGAAGCCGAACTCGGCGCAGAAGTAGGCCACCAGGTCCTGGTCCGGGTCGAGCAGCAGCTGCAGGTCGCTGCGCGCGTGCTCGCGGTGGTAGGTGTCGTAGCTCGACACGACCCGGTTGTAGTCGTCCATGAACACCCGGTCTTCGGCCGCGGCGTCGAGCCGCGCCTGCGCGACGCGGCGCAGGAACACCTTGGGGTTGTGGTGGCACGCCTCCCAGAGCTCGGCGTCGAGCCGGTGGAAGAGACCGCGCACCGAGCGGTCCCAGCTGTAGAACAGGTCGTTGGCGAGCTCCTCGAGGCGCGCGACGCGCTCCGGAAGCGCGGGCTGAACCTCGAGTGTGAAACGGGTGCCTGGCATGGCGTTGTCCTCGTCCTTGGGCAAGGCGGCCGGGGGGCCGCTGTCGTGGTCAGGTGACGTTCAGGGCCGCACCTCGGCGCGCGGCACGAAGGTGACCGAAGGGTAGGTGCGTCGCAGCTTCTTGCTGTGGAAGTTGGCGATGGTGCGACCCGGCGCGTAGCGCAGCCGGTTGCCGGGCACCACCTTCAGCCTGGGCGCGGCCAGCCACTGCTGCCCGCCGTCGTGCTCGATCAGCAGGTAGGTGTAGCTGTTGCTGTCCTGGGCTTCGACGACGGTACCGCTCAGCGGCAGCTCGTCCGTGGCCCGGTCGATGCCCAGCGCACGGTTCGCCTCGTCGACGCTGGGGTGACCGGGCGGCGGCGCGGCCAGCACCGCACCCACCGGCAGCAGCAGTGCAAGAAGGGTCGTTGGCAGCTGGGAGGGGGTTTTCGGCATCATGGGTTCCGGGCACAGTCGAGGTTAGACACCCCCGCGTCATGCGGCAACTCCCGGTTGCCGGTCAATCCCCCGCACCCTAGAGTGACCGCACCAGCATGGAGCACGCGATGCCTTCGGCCTACCTGCCCAGCGTCTGTCCACACGACTGCCCGAGCACCTGCGCGCTGGAGGTCGAGCGCCCGTCGCCGGAGCGCATCGGCAAGTTGCGCGGCGCACGCGGCAACGACTTCACGCAGGGGGTGATCTGCGCCAAGGTCGCGCGCTACGCCGAGCGGGTGCACCACCCCGAGCGGTTGACCACGCCACTGCGCCGCGTCGGGCCGAAGGGCAGCGGCCGTTTCGAGCCGATCGACTGGACGACCGCGCTCGACACCGTGGCCGCGGCGTTCGTCGAGGCGACCGAGCGCCACGGCCCCGAGGCGGTCTGGCCCTACCGCTACGCCGGCACCATGGGATTGGTGCAGCGCGACGGACTCGAGCGCCTGACTCACTGCCTCGGGTACTCGCGCCAGCACAAGACCATCTGCTCGAGCGCCGTCGGCGCGGCGCTGGCCGCCGGTCTCGGTGCCGCGCGCGGCACCGACCCACGCGAGATCCCCGACAGCGACCTGGTGGTCTTCTGGGGCATGAATGCCGCCGCGACCCACGTCCACGCGCTGCACCTCGCGCGCCAGGCGCGGCGCCGGCGCGACGCGCGCATCGTCGTCGTCGACCCCTACCGCAACCGCACCGCCGAGCTGGCCGATCGGCACCTGGCACTGCAGCCGGGCAGTGACGGCGCGCTCGCCTGCGCGGTGATGCACGTGCTGTTCCGCGACGGGCTGGCCGATCGTGACTACCTGGCGCGCTACACCGATCGACCCGCGGAACTCGAGCGTCACCTCGAATCGCGTGGCCCGGAGTGGGCGGCGCCGATCACCGGCCTCGACGTCGCCGAGATCGAGGCCTTCGCCCACGAGTACGGGACCACGCCGCGCAGTCTGATCCGGCTTGGCTACGGCCTGTCGCGCTCGCGCAACGGCGTGCCCAATGCCCATGCCGTGACCTGCCTGCCGGCGGTGACGGGCGCCTGGCGGCAGCGTGGCGGCGGGCTGTTGCAGTCGAACGGGGCGCTCTACCCGCTCGACACGACGCTGATCGAGGGGCTCGACCGCCTCGACCCCGGGGTGCGTCGCCTCGACATGTCGCGCATCGGCGCGGTGCTGACCGGGGACCGGCGCGATCTCGGCGACGGGCCGCCGGTCACGGCGATGCTGGTGCAGAACACGAATCCGGCCGCGGTCGCACCGGAGAGCGGACGGGTGCGCGCCGGGCTGCTGCGTGACGACCTGTTCCTGTGCGTGCACGAGCAGTTCATGACCGACACCGCGCGATATGCCGACATCGTGCTGCCGGCGACCACGTTCCTGGAGCACGACGACCTGTACAAGGGCGGCGGGCACATGTACCTGCAGGTCGCCAGGGCCCTGATCCCGCCGCAGGGCGAGGCACGCGAGAACCACGTCGTGGTCCGCGAGCTGGCCGCGCGGCTCGGGGCCGAGCACGCCGGGTTCGACATGAACGCCTGGGAACTGGTCGACGCGACGCTGCGCGCGTCGGGTTTTCCCGACGCCGACTCGGTCCACGCCGCCGGTGGACACGACTGCAGCCTGCCGTTCGAGCAGGCGCACTTCCTCGACGGCTTCGCCCATGCCGACGGCCGTTTCCGCTTCCGCCGCACTGCCCGCGCTTCCCGACCACGTCGACATCACCGACGCACGTGACGCCGAGCACCCCTTCCGCCTGGTGACCGCGCCGGCGCACGACTTCCTCAACACCAGCTTCACCGAGACCGCGACGTCGCTGAAGCGCGAAGGGCGACCGACCGCACTGCTGCATCCCGAAGACGCGTCCAGGCTCGGTGTCGCCGAGGGCGACCGCGTGCGCATCGGCAACCGCCAGGGCGAGCTGGCCCTGCATGCCCGCCCGGTCGATGGCCAGCAGCGCGGCGTCGTGGTGGTCGAGAGCATCTGGCCCAACGGCGCGTTTGCCGACGGTATTGGCATCAACCTGCTGACCTCTGCCGACCCGGCCCCACCGGTCGGAGGCGCGGTGTTCCACGACACCGCGGTCTGGGTGCGGCCCGCCTGACCGCGGCTTGCCGTCGTGGCCATGGGCTGCATGGTCGGCCCGCAAGCTGTATTTCACCTGTAAGCGAACTGTAAGCCGCGGGTAAGCGGACGCGGCGCATTCTTCCTGACAGAGATCGACCGGTGTGGGGCCGAACGGGCCCCGGGGTCGACCCAGAGCCGCCATGGGGCGGCATCCCGTCACAGAAGGAGGATTCGCCATGAAACGCAAGCTGCTCACACTGGCCGTCGCTTCGGCGTTGTGGATCACGGGCTGTGCTGCGCCCGGAAGCCAGCGGGGGCCCGACCCGGGCCACGGCCTGCAGACGTTTGGTGAAGGTGTGGCCCACCTGATGCTGTCGCCGTTCATGATCGTGGCCGGCCTGATGGAGGGCATCGCCGCGCTGCCGTATTTCCTCGGCGAGGGCGTGCACGAGATCAACCGTGGAATGCGCGAAGCGAACGCGAACGTCAGTCTCGACGAGACCTACCGCTACGCCTACGACAAGCCACTCGCCCAGGTCCCCGACGATGGAGACACCGGCAAGGTGTTCCGCGACATGGACGAGGCCACGGCCCACTTCCAGAAGGTTCTGCGCGGCTACGGTGTCGAGGAGTACCGGCGCTACCACCTGACCGCGATCCGCAATGCCGATCGCGAGGGTTACACGCTGTACGCGGTGATCTACCGCCCGGCAGAGACCATCCGGGTCCCGGAGAAGTCGGGCTCGGGTCGCGTGGTCACGCTCGGACCCTCGGATCGCGCCTACTACCAGCCGCATGCCCAGGATGCCGAAGGCAGGCCGCTCGACCTGGTGATCGACTGGGCCGGGGTGCCACGCACCTCCATACGGACCCAGAAGGGCCAGGCGATCCTGATGACCCTGGCCGCCAACTCGGTGCTGCTCAACCGGCGCAGCGACGAGTACTGGAGCACCGAGGCGGCCTGGATCGACGGCGGTTTCCGTGACGTGGTGGCCACGCGCAAGAGCTACCTCGACCGGCGCATGGGGCTCGACAGCTGAGCACCGTAAGCGGATGGCCCAGTGTGGCCAAGCGACCGTGGATACAGGGTTGGTATAAAGTGACAGCAGTCGACTCTCACCCTGCGTTGACCGGGCCGGTACGGCTCCGGTCAGCGTGGGGTAAGGGTAGGGGTAGGGGGCAGGGATGACCAAGGCCGCTCTGGCGAAGATCACACCACCCGGGATCCGTTCCACCGTGCCCCGGCCGCGCCTGTTCGAGGCGCTCGACGAAGGTCTCGAAAGGCGCCTCGTCTGGATCACCGGGCCACCGGGCGCGGGCAAGACCACCCTCGTCGCCAGTTACCTGGCACGCCGCGATACCCCGGTCATCTGGTACCAGCTCGATCGCGGCGATGCGGATATCGCGACATTCTTCTTCTACCTTCGCGAGGCGGCACTCGGCATCGCTCCGCAACAGGGTGCGAAGCTGCCGCTGCTTACCCCGGAGTACCTCGAGGAGACAGCCACCTTCAGCCGGAGCTTCTTTCGCCAGCTGTTTGGCCTGGTCGAGGCTCCGCTGCTGCTGGTCTTCGACAACCTCCACGAGGTCCCGCCGCAGTCGCCTCTGGGCGGCATCCTGGGCCATGGTCTCCAGGAGGTCCCGGTGGGTAGCGCCACGGTGCTGCTGAGCCGCGATGAGCCGCCCGCCGCACTGGCCCGCCTGCGTGCCAGCGACGCGTTGGTGGAGCTCGACTGGAACGAGCTGCAGCTGACACGCGAGGAGTCGGACGCCATCGTCGCCGACCGGGTCCCGGAACTCGACGAGGCGAGCCGCGAGCGGCTCTACCGCAGGACGGGGGGGTGGCCGGCCGGACTGGTTCTGTTGGTCGAGCATGGCCAGACGGACCTGGACGGCGTCTCCGCCGAGGGGGAGATGCTGCCCCAGGTTCTTTTCGACTACCTCGCCGGCGAGCTGTTCGACAAGCTTCCGTTGGAGGCGCAGGAGTTCCTGCTCTGGGCCGCAGGTGCGACGCGGCTGAGCCTCTCGATGGCTGAGGCCTACCGTGGCGACGACCGTGAGACGGGCGTGCTCAGGCAGCTGGCCCACCTGGGTCGCTTCGTCAGCGAGCGTCACCTGCCCGGCGGGTCGGTCTTCGAGTTTCACCCGATGCTGCGCGAGTTCCTGCAGCGGCGCGCCCAGGAACAGGTGCCGGCCGAGCGCTGCCGTCGCTGGCGCCAGCAGGTCGCCGAGCTGCTGCTCGAGGGTGGGCAGTTCGAGGAGGCGATCGAGTCGCTGATCGAGCTGGATGACTGGTCGAGGGCGGCGACGTTGATCGCGCAGCACGCCGAGGCCCTGGTCGCACAGGGCCGTTCAGAGACCATGGTCGCGTGGTTCGAGGGATTGCCGGCCGAGGCGTTCGCGGCCGATCCGTGGCTGGTCTACTGGAACGGCGCGTGCCTGATGCACTCCACGCCGCGCGAGAGCCGGCGCCTGTTCGAGCGCAGTCACGAGATGTTCCTCAACGACGCGGCCGATGCGACCGGGGTGCTGCTCTCCTGCGTCGGCATCATCGACGCCGTGATCCAGGACATGGATGACCTGTCGTTGCTCGATCCCACCATCGGGGAACTCGCCGGGCTGCTCAGCAGCAGCGATCCAGGGTACGAGCCGAGGCTCGAGGCGCGCGCCGCCTGCAGCCTGTTCAGCGCGACGATGCTGCGCTGGCCAGACGCTGCCGAGCTGCGCCACTGGCTCGACCGCGCCTACACGCTTTCGCAGGCGTCGGGCGACCCGACCCTGCGCCTCCTCGTGGAGCCGCAGGTGGCGATCTCGATCATGTGGACGGGCCATTTCCAGCGTGCGCGCGCGGTGCTCGACGGCCTGCACTCGCTTGCCGAGATGACCCCGCTCGCCCCGCTCGGCCGTGTCGCCCTGGGGCATGCCGAGGCGATGTACCGGATGCTGGTCAACGACCGTGACGGTGCGCTCGAGGCCGTGGAACAGGCCCTCGCGGTGGCGAGGGGCAAAGGGGTCAAACAGCATGTGGGCGAGCTGCGAGCCATCGCTGCCGCAGCGTGCCTGGGCGTCGGCGACACCCGGGCCGCGGGCAAGTGGCTCGATGCACTCAGCGAGGAGTTGCCACGCCTGCGCCGGTTCGACCTCTGCC
>JAACFL010000032.1 GCA_009937385.1 Gammaproteobacteria bacterium
GGCAGGCGATTGGGTTCCGGCCGTTCCAGTCGCGTGACGAGACCCGCGGCGACCGACGCATCGAGCGCGTCGCGCCCGAGACCGCGGCGGATCGCCGCCAGCACCCGCGTTCTGTCACTCACGGTTGTTGCCTCTCCTGCCACTGCGCGAGGAACGGGCGGCCCTCCTCAGGCACCGGCAGGTCTCGTGTCGCGGTCCAGCCGCCGAGTCCGGGAAGCGAACCGACCGCACCGCTGCCGTCGGCACGCCAGCGCAGCACGCGGGCGACCAGCGAACTCGCCAGGCGGTAGGCGCGTGGGTGCGTGGCCAGCCAGGCCCAGGTGCGCAGTGCCAGCCGGGAGACGCCGCCGGGTTGACCCTGCTCCCAGCTCTGCGCACGCCAGTGACGCAACACCTCCGGTATGGGGATGCGCACCGGGCAGACATCTTCGCAGCGCCCGCACAACGTCGAGGCCTGCGGCAGGTGCCACGCCTCGGGCAGGCCGAGCAGCCCCGGGGTCAGTGCCGCACCCATCGGCCCGGAGTAGACCCAGCCGTAGGCGTGGCCACCCACCTGCTGGTAGACGGGGCAGTGGCCGAGACAGGCGCCGCAGCGGATGCAGCGCAGGATCGGCTGCGCTGGCGTCCCGAGCAGCTCGCTGCGGCCGTTGTCGAGCAGCACCACGTGGTAGTCCGCGGGGCCGTCCAGGTCGTTCGCGCGACGCGGACCGGTGCTGAAGGTGGTGTAGACCGACTGTTCCTGGCCCGTGATCGAGCGCGCCAGCACCCGCAGCAGGGTGGTGGCGTCCTCGAGGGTCGGCACGACCTTCTCGATGCTCGCCAGCACCACGTGCACGCGTGGCAGGGTCTGGGTGAGGTCGCCGTTGCCCTCGTTGGTGACGATCAGGCTGGTGCCGGTCTCGGCGACCAGCATGTTGGCGCCGGTGATGCCGACGTCGGCGGCGAGGAAGCGCTCGCGCAGCACATCGCGCGCCTCGCCGAGCAGTTCACGCGGCGCGTCCAGCGGGCGCTCCGGGTCGCGGTCGAGGTGGTGCTCGCGGAACGCCTGGGTGACCTGCGCACGGGAGACGTGCAGTGCCGGTGCGACGATGTGGCTCGGGGTCTCGCCGCGCAGCTGGATGATGTACTCGCCGAGGTCGGTCTCGACCGGGGTGATGCCGTGCGCGGACAGGTGATCGTTGATGGCGATCTCCTCGCCGATCATCGACTTGCCCTTGGTGACGCTCCGCGCGCCGGCCTGCTGGCAGATACCCAGCACCGCCTCTCGTGCCGCCTCGGCGTCGGCACACCAGTGCACCGTGCCTCCCTGCTTCTCGACCTGTGCGGCGAACCGCTCGAGGTACCAGTCGAGGTGCTCGAGCACGTGTTCCCGGATCGCCTCGGCCTGGTCGCGCAGCAACTCGAACTCGGGCAGCGAGGCGATGCCCTCGAGGCGCTTCTTCGGGAACCCGGCGGAGGTGCGCGCCAGCGCCACCTGCAGGCCGTCATCGGCCAGTGCACGGGCGACGTTGGCGGGGAAGGCGTGGCTGCGCGGCTGCAACGCCTACTCCCGGCCGATCGGCGGCGCTTCGGTCTGGTCGGCGAGCACCTCCGCGACGTGCCGGACCTCGGTCGTCGCCCCCTGGCGACGCAGTGTGCCGGCCAGGTTCAGCAGGCAGCCGAGATCGCCACCCAGCAGCAGGTCGGCACCGCTCTCGACCACCTGGCGTGACTTGTCTGTCGCGAGGCGGTCCGAGATCCCCGGGTACTTGACGCAGAACGCACCGCCGAAACCGCAGCAGCCCTCGGGATTGGCCAGCGGCGTCTCATGCAGCCCGTCGATCAGGCCCAGCAAGCGCCGTGGCTGCTCGCGGATGCCGAGCTCCCGCAACCCTGAGCAGCTGTCATGATACGCAACTTTTCCGTCATAAACAGTATTTATTTCAGTAAATTGTATTACATCAGCTAGAAATGACGTTAGCTCATGGGTGCGCTCGGAAAGGGCGCGCGCGCGGTTCGCCCAGGCCGGATCGTCGGCGAGCAGCTCCGGGTAGTGTCGTCGCAGGGTTGCCGCGCACGAGCCGGACGGCAGGACCACGTAGTCGAAGCCTGAGAAGGTCTCGATCACCTGGCGGGCGAGGGCGCGCGCCTCTTCACGTGCCCCCTGGCTGAATGCCGGCTGGCCACAGCAGGTCTGCTCGGCCGGCACGCTGACCCGGCAGCCGGCGCGCTCGAGCAGGCGCACGGTCGCGAAGCCGACGCTGGGCCGGAACAGGTCGACCAGACAGGTGACGAACAGGCCGACGTGGGGCGGGGCTCCGCTCATGACGCGCAAGCTTGCGTGGCACGCCTGGAGGAGTCAATCGGCATCCGAATTGGCGGTCGCGAACTATACTCAAACTGAACACCGCCGCATGGAGGAGGCTGTCATGGCAATCGCGATTACACTCGAAAAGTTTCTTCAGAAACAAGGTATTGAATACGACATCATGGCTCATCCGCGCAGCTACACGAGCATGGAGACAGCGCAGCTCAGCCACGTTCCGGGAGACAGCCTGGCCAAGAGCGTACTGCTGCGCGACGGCCACGGTTACCTGGTCGCCGTGGTGCCCGCCACGCATCGGCTCGACCTGGGTCGCGTCGGCAGGCTGCTCGACCGCCACGTCGAGCTCGCCACCGAGACCGAGATCGGTGCGCTGTTCGGTGACTGCGACTTCGGCGCCATCCCGCCCTGCGGCAGCGCCTACGGTGTCGAGACCATCGTCGACGACGCACTCATCAGCCAGCGTGAGGTCTGGTTCGAGGCAGGTGATCACGAGGAGCTGATCCACGTCGGCGGCGAGGTGTTCAACGCCATGATGGGTGCCGCCGAGCACGCCAGGATCAGCCAACACGCCTGACCCGATGCCGGGCATGGCCGGCTTGTCCAACAACCGACGGACCCGAGCTGCGGATCGACGGACGGGTTGGCGCTGAACGGCGGGACTGCGAGAATCGCTGCATGCAGCCAGCGGTCCTGCCATGAGCGCCCCTTTCTGGGAAGCCAAGTCACTCGACGAGCTCGATGCCACCGAGTGGGAGGCGCTGTGCGACGGCTGCGGCAAGTGCTGCCTGCACAAGCTCGAGGACGCGGACACCCTCGAGCTGCACTTCACCAACGTCGCCTGCCGGCTGCTCGACCTGGAGAACTGCCGCTGCGGTGACTACAAGGCGCGCACCCGGCACGTGCCCGACTGCATGGTGCTGAACGCGGCGCAATTGGAAAAGATCGACTGGCTCCCGGAGACCTGCGCCTACTACCTGCGCGCCGCGGATCGCCCGTTGCCGGACTGGCACCCGCTCGTCAGCGGCGATCCCGACTCGGTCCACCGTGCCGGGCAGTCGGTGCGTGGCTGGTGCGTGACCGAGGAGGAGTCGGGTGACCTCTGGGGGCACCTGGTGCCGTTGGGCCGGATCCACGACGGCGCCTGAACGGCGTCAGCACGCCACTTCGAACAGCGGCACGCGCATCTCGGTGGAACTCATGCCGCCGTGGTTCCCCGCCATGAAGAACGGTGTCTCGCCGGCCACCGGCGCGGCGAAGGCGTGTCGGTCGCGCGCGATCAGCAGGTAATCGCCGACCCTTCCGGCAAGGCTCGGATGCGGGGTCCCGCCACCGAATGCGCCCATCTCGAGCAGGGTTTCGCCAGCCATGCAGGTGCACGCCTCGGCCAGGTGCTCGCTGACCAGTTCCAGGAAGTGCGCCTCGCGACGTGGCCGCACGAAGCAGTTGGCATGGCCCGCATCGCCGCAGGGCAGCGTTGCGAGGCAGTCGTAGAGCCCGGGCACCGTCGACAGGTCGACGCGCCGGTCCGGCGGGGTGTCGTGGATGCCGTGGTCAGCCGTCACCAGCAGCGTCACGCCACGTCCGGCCAGTCCGTCACGCAGTCCGGCGAGGGCGTCGTCGATCTCGGCGAGGTGGCCCAGGGTGCGCGGGTCCCGGGTGCCGTGCTCGTGGCACAGCGCGTCGTGCACCGGCCAGTAGACGTAGGCCAGGCCATGCCGCGCGTCCCGGCAGAAGGCGTTCACCTCGCGCTGCAGCCCGTCGAGGGTGTCGAACGAGCGCACGCGGTCCCAGTGCGTGCCGGCGCGAGAGAAACGGCTGTGTGGGATCACGCCGTAGGAGAGCTGCGCGCGTGTCTCGGGCACCGTGTCGAGATGCGACGGCAGCGCCAGGTAGGCGTCGAGGTCGAAGTCGTCCGGTGCAACCGCGCTCCCGGTGCGCGTGCGTGACATCAGCACCGTGCTGACCAGGCCGAGATCCGGCAGGTTCAGATGCCAGCCGAGGATCGCATGCTCGGCGGGCGAGGCCCCGGTCAGGAACGTGGTGACCGCAGACGCCGTGGTGGCCGGGAACACCGTACTCAGGACGGTGTGTTCATGAGCCCCGAGGAAGGGCGAGTCCGGCCGTTGCGCCAGGTAGCCCGCGAGCTGCTCCACGCCGAGGCCGTCGACGCACAGGCAAAGCAGGTGGCGTGCCGCGGCGAGACGCTCCGGAGGGGCCGTGGCCAGCGGGGCGTGCGGCGAACGTCCGCCACGCGCGGTGATCACCGAGGCCATCAGGTTGACGATGGTTGCGTCCGGGTAGTCGGGGAAGTAGAGCCCGGCAAGCGGTCCGTCTGTCAGCTTCGGCATGGCCCCTGGCACCTCACGACCGGCATCCAGCATAGCAGCAGGCCACGTCCGCGACTTGCCAGTGACCCCTGTGCCATACAGAATCGGATACCGAGCCGTAGCGTCCTGAACGACCCGAAGGCCACGCTGCGACCGCCACGGAATAGGACGACCTTGCGCAGCATCCGCACCTTCATCATCGCCGCCGCGCTGCTGGTCTCGCTGGCGTTGTTCGCCGGTGCCTACCTGGTGGTATCCAGCCTCTACGAGCGCACCGTGCGCAACGACGCACGTGAATCCGCTCAGCTGCTGGCGCGCCAGACCTTCAATGCCATGTACCAGGTGATGCGCCTGGGCTGGAGCCGTGAGCAGCTCGAGGGTTTCCTGGCGGCCACGCGCGAGAGCTACGCCGGCACCCCGATCAGCGTCGACATCCATCGCGGCAAGAGGGTCGATGAACTGTTCGGGCCGATCGAGCAGTCGCCGGCCGATGCCGAGCTCGAGGCGGCCCTGAGCGGCGATGGAAGCACGCGCATCCTCGAGGACACCGACAGCCTGCGTCAGCTCTACCCACTCGTCGCCAGCGAGGAGTGCCTGCGCTGCCACGTCAATGCGGCACGGGGGGACGTGCTCGGCGTGATCGACCTGCGCGAGGATCTTGGGCCGTTGCTGGAGGACGCCCGCGGCCAGTTCTTCGGTGCCTTCGTGCTGATCGTCCCGGTTGCCTTGGCGGTGGCCGTGCTGCTGGCGCTGCTGGTGAGCCGCCGCTTGCAGCGCGCCCTGGACTGGTTGCAGGGCAACATCCAGCAGGTCAACAGCGTCGACGACCTGACCCGCCTGACCACCGCCGAGTTCGATCTCGGCTTTACCGAGTTCAACCATCTCGCCGCCGAGCTCGACCGCCTGACGGGCCGCCTGCGCGACATCGCCGTCGACAAGGACCTGCTCGAATTCGAGATCAGGTTGCTGGAGAAGTTCGTCATCACCTCCGAGGTGGTGCGCGACTGGCGTGACTACATCAGCAACCTGCTGGTCGAGATCAACCAGGTCGTCAACACCTACGCCATGTTCTCGATCTTCAAGCTCGAGGAGGAGGCCTACGACCTCGAGGTGTTCTGGCGCGGGACGCCGTCGAAGGAGACCCGCCTGCTGCTCGAGAAGGTCGTCCGCCAGGTCATGGTCGACAACAAGATGTTCACCGGACCGGCCGAGGTGGCGATCAACCACAACATCGCCAACGCCGCCGAGATACTGTCTGAACTCGACGAGGAGGAACTGCTGTTCCGCACCAAGACGCTGCTCGTCGAGCGCCCGAAGATCGGCGGCATCGTCGGCATCGGCGTCCACTCCGAGACCGCCATCGACCCGACACGCATGCTGGTGGTGGAGTCGATCCTTTCGACGCTGCTCAACGTCGTCGGCTCGGTCAAGGCGATCTACAAGTACACCCAGGATCTCGAGTACTACGCGACGCGCGATCCGCTGACCAACCTCTACAACCAGCGCGTGTTCTGGGAGCTGCTCGGCTACGAGATCGGCCGAGCCGAACGTGGCTCCTACAAGTTCGCGCTGCTGGTGATCGACTTCGACAACTTCAAGACCATCAACGACACCTACGGCCACGGTTTCGGTGACCACTGCCTGCAACAGTTCGCGCGCGCCATCCGCGGCGCGCTTCGCCGCCCCGACATCCTGTGCCGCTACGGTGGCGACGAGTTCGTCTCGATCCTGCCCGAGGCGAGCGACGAACAGCCGTTCACGGTGGGCGAGCGGGTGCGAATCGCCATCCACGACCTGCAGATCGAGGCGCCGGACGGCCAGCCTGTCACCGCGACGGTGTCGATCGGCTGCTCGGTGTTCCCCGACCATGCGAGCGAGGCCAAGGACCTGTTCCTGTTCGCCGACAACATGATGTACAAGGCCAAGGCCGAGGGTAAGGACCGTCTCAGCGTGCCGAGCCAGGACGACGTGGTCGACGCGTTCCGGCGCATTGGCGAGAAAGGGCTGCTGATCAACAACGCCATCGAGGAGCGGCGCGTCGTCCCGTACTTCCAGCCGATTTGCGACACCGGTGACGGCCATGTCGTCGCCTACGAGGTGCTCGGGCGTATCGACCTCGGGCCCGGCGCCGAGGTGATGACGGCCGAGGAGTTCATCGCCACGGCGGAGCAGATGGGCGTGGTCCACCGCCTCGATTTCATCACCATCGAGAAGGCGTTCGCGATCGTCAGCCAGACCGACTACGACGGCCTGCTGTTCCTGAACCTGTCACCGAAAAACCTCGTGCTGCGCGACTTCCTCAGCGAGATCCGCCGCCTGGTGGCCGATTACGGCATCACCCCTCAGCGCATCGTGTTCGAGATCACCGAGCGCGACACGGTGCGCAACCTGAGCCTGCTGAAGAACTTTCTCAATGACCTCAAGGCCGACGGCTACCAGTTCGCCATCGACGACTTCGGCTCCGGCTTCTCGTCGTTCCACTACCTCAAGCACTTCCCGATCGATTTCATCAAGATCGAGGGAGATTTCGTCGCCAGCATGGTGCGTGACCGGCGCGACCACGCCTTCGTCAAGTCGATCTCGACGCTGGCCGAGGAGCTCGGCATCGTCTCGGTCGCGGAGTTCATCGAGGACGCGGAGATCTACCGCGCGGTGCAGGAGTGCGGGGTCAACCTGGCCCAGGGCTACCACGTCGGGCGCCCGGCGAAGGGTCTCGAGCCGCCCAGTGAACTGCCGCCGGGCGTGCGCAGCTGATCACTCCAGCCAGCGGATCTCGCGTGCACTGGCCGTCCCGATGACCACATCGTCGAGGCTCGTGGGCATGCGCGCTTCGCCTTTCCCGAGCGGAATCCGTCCACCCATCAGCTCGGCCAGCTGCTGCGGGTGCCGTGGCTCACGCTTCGGCTCGGCGTAGCCGTCCGGGTAGCGGGGCAGGTTGCTGCCCGGGTCGTACTTGTCGCTGGCGCCCAGCGTATGCAGCAGCTCGTGCGCGATCACGACCCGGTTGCTGCCATGGTAGTCCTGGTCGGCGAAGGCGTTGACGATCCCGACCCGCGCCTCGGCCAGGCCGAGCGAGTGGGGCAGGCGCCGGCTGCGCTCGGGATCGAAATAGCGCACCGCGAGGCGCACGTCGGCCGGCAGGCCGTCGCCGTCGAGCGCGAAGGCCCAGTAACGCAGTTTCAGGCTCCACCAGGCAATCGCCAGCGCCCCGCCATCCACCGGTGGCAGGGGTGGTGGCGACTCGGGTACCGACCCGATGCGCACCACCACGGGCTGCTCGATCGCGACGCCGTGGCGCCGGGCCTCGCGCGCGAAGAACGCCTCGAGCGGTGCGACGCGTTCCGCGTCCAGCATCGCGGCGTCCTGCGCGGCCGCCTCGCTGCCATCCGCAGCCAGCGGGTGGAGCACCACCCAGAGCGGGCTCTCCCAGGTCGTCACCAGCACCCGCGCCTGCCACTGGCCGAGGGCGACGACGACCAGAAGCAACAGCAACAGTGCGATGCGCAGGCCGCGCAGCAGACCGCGTTGACGGTGGAGGAGGGGCACCTGGTGTGATTGCCGTTGGCCTTGGATGCGCGCCAGTCTAGCGGCCCGGCGCCAGGCTGACGAACGCGTTGCCGGGGCCGGGTGCATCTGCGAAGCTGGCCAGGTTACCGGCAGGAGCAGGGCCCATGAGCGATCCCGAGCGCCGCGCGCGCTGGAACGAGCGCTGGACGCGACGCGATTACGCCGACACCGAGCCGGCGGCCGTCGTGCACGACTACGCCTACCTGCTGCCCCCGGGTGGCGAGGTACTCGAGGTGGCCTGCGGCCTCGGCGTCAACGCACTGCACCTGGCCGCCGCCGGCTTCCGCGTCACCGCCTGGGACTACGCGGAGACCGCGATCGCACGCCTCGAAGAGGAGGCCCTAAGCCGCGGGCTGGTGCTGACCGCCGAGGTGCGCGACGTGGTCGCCGCCCCCCCGGCACCGGCGAGTTTCGACGCCATCATCGTGACCCGTTTTCTCGAGCGCGAGCTCTGCCCGGCGCTGGCCGCGGCACTGCGTCCGGGTGGCGTGCTCTGCTACCAGAGCTTCGTGCGCGACGCCGCCTCCGACCGGGGACCCCAGGATGCGGCGTTCCGCTTCGCGCCCAACGAGCTGCTGCGCCTGTTTCCGGATCTGCGGGTGCTGGTGTTCCACGACGAGGGGCGAGCCGGAGATACCGCGCAAGGATTCCGCGACGAGAGCCTGCTGGTCGCGCAGCGCGCGGAGTAGGGTGTCAGGAGGCGCGGTCGGCGCGGAACAGCACCAGGTGGCGAGGCGCCAGGCGCACGCCGACGCTGTCGCCGACCTGGTGCTCGTGATGGCTCGGGAACAGCGACAGCAGCTCGGTGCCGGTCGGCAGTTTCAGCGTGTAGAGGATCTCGGCACCCTTGAACGCCTTGTTGGTGATCGCGCAGCGCAGCTCGCTTGCCTCGTCGGGTAGCACGTCGTCGGGACGCACCAGCACGTCGACGGTGGTGCCGCGCGGCCAGCCGTAGGCGCGATCGCCACGGATCAGCCCGATCTCGGTCTCGAGTGCGTTCGGCGCGAGCAGCGAGCCGCGCAGGAAACGCCCCTGGCCGATGAAATCGGCGACCGTGCGGTTGGCCGGCTCGTGGTAGAGGTTGTAGGGGCTGTCCCACTGCAGGATGCGGCCGTCGTGCATCACCCCGACCTGCTCGCTGCTGGCGAAGGCCTCGAGCTGATCGTGGGTGACCAGGATCCCGGTCACGTCCCGCTCGGCGAGAATCTGACGGACCTCGATGCCGAGCCGCTCGCGCATGTCGGTGTCGAGACTCGAGAACGGTTCGTCCATCAGCAGCAGGTCGGGTCCGGGGGCGATCGCCCGTGCCAGAGCGACGCGCTGCTGCTGGCCACCCGAGAGCTCGTGTGGGTAGCGTGCAGCGTAGCCTGCCAGGCCGACCAGCTCGAGCAGCGAATGCGCCGTGCGCTGCTGCTCGGCGGCGCTGCGATCGCGCAGGCCGAAAGTGATGTTGCTGGCCACGTCGAGATGCGGGAACAGCGTGTAGTCCTGGAACACCATGCCGAGCCGGCGCCGTTCCGGGGGCACGCTGTGCCCGGGCGCGGCGACGGTCTCGCCACGCAGGCGGATCTCGCCACGATGGACCGGCTCGAAGCCGGCGATGGCACGCAGGATCGTGGTCTTGCCGCAGCCGCTGGGTCCCAGGAGACTGACGAAGCCACCCTTGCGCACGTGCAGCGAGGCGTTGTGGACGACGGTGTCCTGGCCGTAACGGCAGTCGACATCGACGACCTGGAGCAGCGGCATCGTGGGTTCAGTCCCTGGCAGCGGGGTTCATGGTGTCGACCATGCTACCAGCAGCCGGGCCTGTTCGATCAGTCGGCAAGCAGGAACTCGAGCAGCGCCTTCTGCGCGTGCAGCCGGTTCTCCGCCTCGTCCCAGACGACACTGTGCGGGCCGTCGATCACCTCGGCGGTGACCTCCTCGCCGCGGTGCGCGGGCAGGCAGTGCATGAACAGGCTCTCCGGCGCAGCCGCGTCCATCACCGCGGCATCGACCTGGAATGCGGCGAAATCACGCTCGCGGCGCGCCTGCTCCTCCTCCTGGCCCATGCTGGCCCAGACGTCGGTGACCACCAGGTCGGCACCGGCCGCCGCGGCCTGCGTGTCGCGGGTCAGCTCCACGCGCCCACCGGCCGCCGCCAGCAGCCGGGGATCGGGATCGTAGCCCTCGGGACAGGCGATGCGCAGCGCGAAATCGAACTGGCGTGCGGCATTGATGTAGGAGTTGCACATGTTGTTGCCATCGCCGATCCAGGCGACGGTGCGCCCGGCGATGTCGCCGTGCCGCTCGAACCAGGTCTGCATGTCGGCGAGCAGCTGGCAGGGATGCACCAGGTCGGTCAGGCCGTTGATCACCGGCACCCGCGAATGGGCCGCCAGGCGCTCGATCTTTTCGTGCTCGAAGGTGCGCACCATGATCGCGTCGACCATGCGTGAGAGCACGCGCGCCGTGTCCTCGATCGGCTCACCACGGCCGAGCTGGGTGTCGCGCGGCGACAGGAAGATCGCATGGCCGCCAAACTGTGCCATCGCCGCCTCGAAGGAGACGCGGGTGCGCGTCGACGACTTCTCGAACACCATGCCCAGCACGCGGTTCTTGAGCGGCTCGCCGCACGCATGCTGCTGCTGAAGCGCCTTGAGCTCGATCGCCCGCGCGATCAGCGCACGCAGCTCATCCGGGGTGAAATCGAGCAGGCTGAGAAAGTGACGCACGGCCATGGCGGGATTCCACTCAGGCCGCCGGCAGCGCGCGTACGGCGGCTGCGAGTCGCTCGACCAGCGTGTCGGCCTCGTCGTCGGTGAGGATCAGCGGCGGCAGCAGGCGGATCACCCGCTCGGCGGTCGCGTTGACCAGCAGGCCCTGCTCGAGCGCGAGCGCAGGCACCGGGCCCGAGGAGCCCTCGAGCTCGATGCCGATCATCAGGCCCAGATGACGGACCTCGCGCACGCCCGGCAGCGCTTCCGCGGCGATGCCCTCGACCAGGCGTGCGCCGAGCTCTGAGGCGCGCGCTTCGAGCCCGTCACGCTCGATGACATCGAGCACCGTGAGCCCGACGCGGCAGGCGAGCGGGTTGCCGCCGAAGGTGGTGCCGTGATTGCCGGGCTGGAACAGCGCCGCTGCCGGTCCGCGCGCGAGGCTGGCGCCGATCGGCATGCCGTTGCCGAGCGCCTTGGCCACGCTCATGACGTCAGGCAGCACCGACTCGTGCTGGCAGGCGAACATCCGCCCGGTGCGCGCGATGCCCGTCTGGATTTCATCGAGCATCAGCAACCAGCCGTGCGTGTCGCAGATCTCACGCAGGCCGGCCAGGTAGCCCGGGGTGGGCAAGCGGATGCCACCTTCGCCCTGTATCGGCTCGACCAGCACCGCGGCGACGTCGGGGCTGTTGCGTGCCACCGCGCGCACCGCCTCGAGGTCATCGAACGGCACGCGGACGAAACCCTGCACGAGCGGTTCGAAGCCGGCCTGCACCTTGCGGCTGCCACTCGCCGACAGGGTGGCCAGCGTGCGCCCGTGAAAGCTCTGCTCCATGACCACGACGCTGGGCCGGTCGATGCCCTGCGCGTGGCCATGCAGGCGCGCGATCTTCAGGGCTGCCTCGTTGGCCTCGGCGCCGGAGTTGCACAGGAAGGCGCGCTCCATGCCGGTCAGTGCACAGAGCCGCTCGCCGAGCTGCTCCTGCAGCGGGATGCGGTACATGTTGGAGGTGTGCAGCAGGGTCGCAGACTGGTCGCCCAGCGCCTTCGCCACGTCCGGGTGGGCGTGACCGAGACTGGTCACCGCGATGCCGCACAGCGCGTCGAGGTAGCGCTGGCCATCGCTGTCCCACAGCCAGGCGCCTTCGCCGCGCGTGAACGCGACCGGCAGCCGGTTGTAGGTGGTCATAAGTGCGTCGCCCATGCGGTCACCAGCCAAAAATGAAAAAGGCGGCCCTGGCGAGCCGCCGTCGTAAAAAATTCATACTACTTAACTGGATAGGGCTTTGCAACGCGCCCCAAACGACCAAGATTCAGGGACCGGGGCAGTGTTGGCTGCCCCGGCCCTTGACGCGCTGTGGGGAGCCTCAGCCGAGGTTGGCGTTGGCGAAATCCCAGTTGACCAGCCCCCAGAACGCCTCGAGGTATTTCGGACGGGCATTCCGGTAGTCGATGTAGTAGGCGTGCTCCCAGACGTCGCAGGTCAGCAGCGGCACGTCGTCGCCGGTCAGCGGCGTGGCGGCGTTGCTGGTCTGGACGATGTCGAGAGTCCCGTCGCCCTTCTTGACCAGCCAGGCCCAACCCGAGCCGAACAGCGTCACCGACTTCTGCGTGAACTGCTCCTTGAAGGCATCGAAGCTGCCGAACGCAGCGTTGATGGCGTCACCCACCGCGCCGCTGGCCGCGCCGCCGCCGTTGGGGCTCAGGCTATTCCAGTAGAAGGTGTGGTTCCAGATCTGGGCGGCATTGTTGAAGATGCCTCCGGAGGCGCTCTTGACGATCTCCTCGAGGCTCTGCGATTCGTGCTCGGTCCCCTTGATCAGGTTGTTGAGGTTCGTGACGTAGGTCTGATGGTGCTTGCCGTAGTGGAACTCGAGGGTCTCGCGCGAGATGTGCGGTGCGAGGGCGTCCATGTCGTAGGGCAGCGGGGGAAGCGCATGTTCCATGCTCGGGATCTCCTGGGTCGTGTGGTGCCGCAACGGTGCGGCGGGGCAATTGGAAGCCGTGGCGCGAGGCGCCGGCCTGGCACGAAATGTAGACCACCGACCGCGATCTCACATTGAGTTCCGTCAGTTGTCCCGGGTCGCCCGGCAGCGCCGCTCTGCTAACATGCGCGCGCCCCACGGAGAGAATCCATGTGCGGAATCTGCGGCGAGCTTCGCTTCGACCAACGCCCCCCCGATCTCGCTGCGATCGGTCGCATGATGGGGCGCCTGCAACGCCGGGGGCCGGACCATGCCGGCAGCCATGCCGACGGCCCGCTCGCATTCGGCCACCAGCGCCTGGCGATCATCGACCTGTCGCACCGAGCCAGCCAGCCGCTGGTCGACGCCGAGCTCGGCCTGGCGCTGGTCTTCAACGGCACCATCTACAACTACCCCGAGCTGCGCGACGAGCTTCGCACCGCCGGCTACCACTTCTTCACCGGCGGCGACAGCGAGGTCATCGTCAAGGCTTACCACGCCTGGGGTGAGCGCTGCGTCGAACGGCTGCACGGCATGTTCGCGTTCGCGATCTGGGACGCCGCCCACCGACGCCTGTTCCTGGCGCGCGACCGACTGGGCATCAAGCCGCTCTACTACACGCGCGACGCGTCACGCTTACGCTTCGCCTCCAACAGCCAGGCGCTGCTCGCCGCCGGCGGCGTCGACACGTCGATCGACCCGGTCGGCCTGCACCACCAGCTCACCCTGCACGCGGTGATCCCGGCGCCACGCACCATCCTCGCCGGGCTGCGCAAGCTGCCGCCAGCGACCACGCTGACCGTCGAGGCCGACGGTCGTGAGCGTGAGCAGGTCTACTGGCGACTCCCGGCAAGGCGTCCGGAACGGGAACTGAGCGAGTGGGAGTGGGCCGAGGCGGTGCACGAGGCGCTCGTCGCCGCGGTCGACAAGCGCCTGCGTATCGCCGACGTGCCGGTCGGCGTCCTGCTCTCCGGCGGTCTCGATTCGAGCCTGCTGGTCGGACTGCTCGCGGAGGCCGGTGCCCGAGACATCCTGACCTTCTCGGTCGGCTTCGAGGACCAGCCCGAGGAGAAGGGCAACGAGTTCGAATACTCCGACCAGGTGGTCGAGCGTTTCGCGACGCGTCACCATCGCTACCGCATACCGAATGACGAGGTGCTGGAGAGGCTGCCCGAGGCGGTCGACGCCATGGCCGAGCCGATGGTCGGCCAGGACGCCGTCGCCTTCTACCTGCTCGCCGAGCAGGTGTCGCGCGAGGTCAAGGTGGTGCAGAGCGGGCAGGGCGCCGACGAGGTGTTCGGCGGCTACTTCTGGTACCCGCGCATGCACGCCGAGGACGCCGCGCGGCCGGCCATCGAGCGCTTCCGCGACCACTACTTCGACCGCGACCATGACGAATTCCTGCACACGGTCACCGCACCCTACCGGGGCGACGACCACACCGCGGCGCTGGTCGCCGCGCGCCTCGCCGAGCCCGACGCCGACACCTTCCTCGACCAGGTGCTGCGCCTCGACGTCACCACGCTGATCGTCGACGACCCGGTCAAGCGGGTCGACAACATGACCATGGCCTGGGGCCTCGAGGCTCGCGTGCCGTTCCTCGATCACCAGCTGGTCGAGCTGGCCGCGCGTATGCCGCCGGAGCTGCGCCTGAAGTCGGGAGGCAAGCACCCGCTCAAGCAGATCGCCCGGGGCCTGCTGCCCGATGGCGTGATCGACCGGCCCAAGGGCTACTTCCCGGTGCCGGCGCTGAAGTACGTGCGCGGCCCGTTCCTGGAGTTCATGCGCGGGGTGCTGGAGACCCCGGCGGCGAAACAGCGCGGGCTGTTCGAACCGGCCTACGTCGCGCGCCTGCTGGCGGAGCCCGAGGCGCACCTGACGCGTATCCAGGGCAGCAAGCTGTGGCATCTCGCACTGCTCGAGTACTGGCTGCAGCGCCATGTCGACACGGCCACCGCAGCCGCTTGATCCAGGTCATTACGGCCACCGGGTGGCCATGGGACCATCGCTGCCGTATCCACTGTAAGAATATTAGAGGATATCCATATGGACGTTCTGGAAAGAATCGACAAGATCGTCAAGGAGAACCGCACCGTGCTCTTCATGAAGGGCACGCCGCAGTTCCCGATGTGCGGCTACTCGAGTCGTGTCGCTGCGGCGCTCGAGTCGTGCGAGACGGAGTTTGCCTTCGTGAACGTGCTGCAGGATCCGGAGATCTTCGAGAACCTGCCGCGCTACGCCGACTGGCCGACCTTCCCGCAGCTCTACGTCGGTGGCGAGCTGGTTGGCGGCTGTGACATCACCCTCGAACTCTACGAGCGTGGCGAGCTGAAGGGCCTGGTCAGCGGCGACGCCGCGCAGGCCTCCTGATTCACGCCACGTCGGGCGCCTGGACCCCGGGAGGCTCCCCCTCCCGGCGCGCTCCCCACAGGTTCACCACCCTGCAGAAGATCTCCGCGGTCCGCTCGGCGTCGTAGATCGCCGAGTGGGCCTCGTCTTCATTCCAGCTGATCCCCGCCTCTTCGGCGATTCGCGCTAACACCGTCTGACCGTAGAACACCGCACCCAACGTCGCGGTGTCGAAGCTGCTGAACGGGTGGAAGGGATTGCGCTTGATGCCGGTGCGCTCGACCGCGGCGTTGACGAAACCGAGGTCGAACAGCGGATTGTGCCCGACCAGGATCGCGCGGTTGCAGCCCGACTCGCGCACCGCGCGACGCACCGGCAGGAACACCGCCTGCAGCGCCTCGCGCTCCGGCTTGGCGAAGCGGAACGGATGCCACGGATCGATGCCGGTGAACGCCAGCGCCTTGGGGTCGAGGTTGGCGCCCTCGAACGGCTCCACATGGCAGGCGTGCGTCGCCTCGGGCTCGAGCTGGCCGTCCGCGTTGAAGCGCAGCGTGACCGCCGCGATCTCGAGCAGCGCGTCGGTCTTGGCGTTGAAGCCGGCGGTCTCGACGTCGACCACCACCGGAAGGAAACCGCGGAAACGGCTCGCCATCGGCCCCGGCGTGGCGACCGTCTCGCTCATGCCGACACCCGCAGTTCCCATTCGGTCTCGCCACCGGCGCGGAACGGCACCAGCAGCTCGTCACCAAACGGCAGCGTCTCCGGGAGTGGCGTCGGTCGGCGTTCCAGGGTGAGCTTGCCGTCATTGCGGGG
>JAACFL010000200.1 GCA_009937385.1 Gammaproteobacteria bacterium
GCGGTCAGCTCGACCAAGTCGATGACCGGGCACCTGCTCGGCGCGGCCGGTGGTGTCGAGGCCGTGTTCAGCGTGCTGGCGATCGCCGACCAGGTCGCGCCACCGACCATCAACCTCGACACCCCCGATCCGGAGTGCGACCTCGACTACGTTCCGCACACCGCGCGCGAGATGAAGATCGACGTGGCACTGTCGAATTCGTTCGGATTCGGCGGCACGAACGGCACCCTGCTGTTCCGTCGCTCGGCCTGACGACGCGGGGTCGAGACCGGCTTCGAGGAGCGCTGGAACGTGACAGGCGGAGGAGTGCCCAAGGTCGTGTTTCGCCTCGGGCTGCTCCTGCTCGGGGCCGCGATGGTCGTCGCGGCACTGTTCACCTGGCACTACCGTGACTTCCTCGCCACGCCGCTCGCCATCGACGAGCAGGGCCTGGTGATCGAGCTGCCGCGCGGCGCCGGGTTGCGCACGCTCTCGGACGACCTCGCCACCCGCGGGCTGATCGACTCACCTGATCTGCTGGTGCTGCATGGCCGGCTCAGCGGCCTGGACACGGCACTGAAGGCCGGCGAGTACCGCCTCGAGGCCGGGCTCACCCCGCCCGCGCTGCTCACGCTTCTCTCCAGTGGCCAGGTGATGCTGCACTCGCTGACGCTGGTCGAGGGCTGGACGTTCGCCCAGGCGCTCGCCGCGGTGCGTGCGAAGCCGGAGCTGACCGCGACGCTCGAGGGGCTCGATACCGACGCGGTCATGGAGCGCCTTGGCATGTCCGGGGAGCATCCGGAAGGGCGCTTCTTTCCCGACACCTACCACTTCCCTCGCGGCACCACCGACCTCGAGTTCCTGCGTCGCGCGCGCGACACCCTGACCTCCGTGCTGGACCGGGCATGGGAGGCCCGCGCCGAGGGGCTGCCCTACACCGACGCCTACCAGGCCCTGGTGCTGGCCTCCATCGTCGAGAAGGAGACCTCGGTACCCGAGGAGCGGCCCGAGGTCGCCGGCGTGTTCGTGCGCCGGCTGCACAAGGGCATGCGTCTGCAGGCCGATCCGACGGTGATCTACGGCATGGGCGATGCTTTCGACGGCAATCTGCGTCGACGCGACCTGCGTGCCGACACACCCTACAACACATACACCCGCCATGGCCTGCCGCCGACACCAATCGCGCTGAGCGGACGTGGCGCCATCGAGGCCGCACTCAACCCGGCCGCCGGCAAGGCGCTCTACTTCGTCGCCACCGGGGACGGTCGCCACGTGTTCGCCGAGACCCTCGCCGAGCACGAGGCCAACGTACGTCGTTACCAGTTGAAGGGACGGCGGGGATGACAACGTGACACGCGGGCGCTTCATCACGGTCGAGGGCGGCGAGGGGGCCGGAAAGTCGACCTGTCTCGAGTTCATCCGCTCCCATCTCGAGGCCAGTGGACGCCGCGTCGTGGTGACCCGCGAGCCGGGTGGGACGCCGCTGGCCGAGCGCATCCGCGACCTGCTGCTCGGCCACCATACCGACGGCATGGCCGACGACTGCGAGTTGCTGCTGGTGTTCGCGGCCCGCGCCGATCACCTCTCGCGGGTCATTCGTCCGGCCCTGGCGCGCGGTGAGTGGGTACTGAGCGACCGTTTCACCGACGCGACCTACGCCTACCAGGGAGGTGGACGCGGTCTCGACATGGAGCGCATCGCCGCACTCGAAAGGCTGGTGCAGGGTGACCTGCGTCCCGACCTGACACTGCTCCTTGACCTGCCGGTCACCACCGGTCTCGCGCGCGCCGCGGGTCGGGCCGAGGCCCCGGACCGTTTCGAGAGCGAGGCCGCGGCCTTCTTCGAGCGGGTGCGCTCCACCTACCGTGAGCGCGCGGCCAGCGAGCCGCAACGCTTTCGCGTCGTCGATGCCGGCCAGCCACTCGAGGAGGTGACCGCGTCGCTCGCCGAGGTGCTCGATGCCTGGGGTGGTTGAAACCTACCCCTGGCATGCCGAGGCCTGGCAGGCTCTGCATGCACGCCATGCTCAGGGTCGATTGCCGCACGCACTGCTGCTCGACGGTCCGCCCGGCATCGGTCGGCACGCCTTCGCGCGGCGAATCGCCGGCGCGCTGCTATGCCGTCAACCCGATGCAGGAACCGGCGATGCCTGTGCTGAGTGCCCCGCGTGCCGCCAGTTCGCATCCGGGAGCCACCCCGACTTCCGCCACGTGCGCCTGCTGCTCAAAGGCGAGTCCGTGGGCGGCAAGAAACGCGACAGCGACGCCAGCCAGATTCTGATTGACCAGGTGCGCGAACTCGGCACCGCACTGGGGATGAGCGCCCAGCACGGCGGCTGGAAGGTGGCGCTGATCGATCCCGCCGACCAGATGATGCCCGCGGCGGCCAACGCGTTGCTCAAGACCCTCGAGGAGCCGACCCCGCGGACGTTGCTGGTGCTGGTCGTGACCCATCCACGGCGACTGCTCGCGACCATCCGCAGCCGATGCCAGACGGTGACGCTGAAGGTGCCGGCGCGCGATGCGGCACGCGCGTGGCTGGCCGAACGGAAGATTGCAGATGGCGAGGCGCTGCTGGCGATGGCCGATGGTGCACCGTTGCAGGCCATGCAGCTGGCCGAGGAGGGCGCGGCGAAGGCCCGCCACAAGGCGTTCGACAGCTTTCTTGCCGTGGCCAGCGGGCGCGAGGACCCGGTCACCGTCGCTGCGGCCTGGTCGGGTGCCGACACCCCGCGCCTGCTCGGATGGCTCGGCGGCTGGCTGGTGGACATGATCCGCATCAAGCAGGCGCCCGGGATGTCGCTGCTCGACAACCTCGATCTGGGCGACCGTATGCAAGGGCTTGTCGAGCATATAGAATTACATGAGCTGTTCGCACGGTTAGACGAGCTGCAGCGGGCGCGCAGGCTGGTTACGACCCAGGTCAACACCCAGCTGTTGTGCGAGGAGCTGCTGCTCGGCTGGCGACCGGGTCCAGGTAACTGAAGCGGAGACGACGATGGAGGATGGCAAGGGTTCGCCGATGCGTCAGGGCATCCTGTCCCTGACGATCAAGGACAAGCACGCGCTCTACGCCGCCTACATGTCGTTCGTTAAGGGTGGCGGCCTGTTCGTCCCGACCAAGAAGAGCTACAAGCTCGGCGACGAGGTGTTCATGTTGATCACCCTGATGGACGAGGCCGAGAAGCTGCCGGTCGCGGGCAAGGTGGTCTGGATCACCCCGCGCGGCGCCGAGGGCAACCGCGCCACCGGCATCGGCGTGCAGTTCAGCGACCAGGACCAGGGTGCGGCCCGCAACAAGATCGAGAACTATCTCGCCGGCATGCTCAGCGGCGACCGCGCCACGCACACCATGTAACCCCGGCGCCTGCCAGGCGCATGCTCACCTCTCCCGCCATGAAACTGGTCGATTCCCACTGCCACCTCGACATGATCGATCTCGAGCCGCACGGCGGCGATCTCGGGCCCGTGCTCGACTTCGCGCGGCGCCAGGGCGTCTGTCACATGCTCTGCGTCTCGGTCGGCATGGACGCGCTCCCGGCCATGCAGCGCCTCGTGGAGCCCTATCCCGACGTCTCGACCTCGGTCGGCGTGCATCCCAACGAACAGCACGGCGTCGAGCCCGAGGTCGACGACCTGGTGCGCATGTCGCAGATGCCCAAGGTCGTCGCGATCGGTGAGACCGGCCTGGACTACTTCCGCGTCGAGGGGCGGCCCGAGTGGCAGCGCGAGCGTTTCCGCCGTCATATCGCTGCTGCGCGCGAGGCGCGCAAACCGCTGATCGTCCACAACCGTGACGCCTTCACGGACACCGTGCGCATCCTCCGGGATGAGAACGCGGCCGATGCCGGTGGCGTCATGCACTGCTTCACCGGAAACTGGAGCGAGGCGCAACGGGTGCTCGATCTCGGGTTCGACATCTCGTTCTCGGGCATCGTCACGTTCAACAGCGCGCGCGACATCCGCGAGGCTGCGAGCAAGGTGCCACTGGACCGGATGCTGGTCGAGACCGACTCTCCGTACCTGGCGCCGGTACCGCACCGGGGAAGGAGCAATCAGCCCGGCTACGTGCGGCACGTTGCCGAGTGCATCGCAGGGCTGCGTGATATCCCGGTCGAAGAGGTCGCCGAGGCGACCACGGCCAATTTCCAGCGCCGTTTCGGCCTCAGTCTCGGCCTTGACAGTTCCGGGGTGATCACGTAGATTTCCCGCCTTTCCGGGGCTATAGCTCAGCTGGGAGAGCGCTTGCATGGCATGCAAGAGGTCGGCGGTTCGATCCCGCCTAGCTCCACCAAAC
>JAACFL010000201.1 GCA_009937385.1 Gammaproteobacteria bacterium
AGAAGCTGCCGATCTTCTCCGGCGGCGGCCTGCCCCACGACCGCATGGCGGTGCAGATCGCCCAGCACGCGCGACTGCCCGACGACGAAGGTGGACGCTTCGCAATCGTGTTCGCCGGCATCGGCATCCCCTACGACGTCGCCGAGTACTTCCGCCGCTCGATGGAGGAGAGCGGCGTGCTCGCGCACACCGCGCTGTTCCTGAACCTCGCTTCCGACCCCAGCACCCAGCGGCTGCTGACCCCACGCTTCGCGCTGACCGCTGCCGAGTACCTCGCGTTCCGCGAGGAGCGCCACGTGCTGGTGATCATGACCGACATGACCAACTACTGCGAAGCGCTGCGCGAGGTGGCCGCAAGCCACGGCGAGATCCCCGGGCGCAAGGGTTACCCGGCCTACCTCTACTCCGACCTCGCGCAGCTCTTCGAGCGTGCCGGACGGCTGCGTGCACGCGGCGGCACGCTGACCCAGATGCCGATCCTGACCATGCCGGCCGACGACATCAGCCACCCGATCCCCGACCTGACCGGTTACATCACCGAGGGCCAGGTGGTGCTCACCCGCGATCTCGCGCAGAGGCAGGTCTATCCACCGGTCGCGGTGCTGCCAAGCCTGTCGCGGTTGATGAAGGACGGCATCGGCAAGGGCAGCACGTTCGCCGACCATCCGGACCTCGCCAACCAGCTGTTCGCCGCCTATGCGCGTGCCACCCGGGTGCGCGTGCTGGCCAGCGTGGTCGGCACCGATGGGCTCGCCGAGAGCGACCTCGCCTACCTCGCCTTCGCGGACCGCTTCGAGCGCGAGTTCCTGACCCAGCCCGAGTCGCGCACCCTGGCCGAGAGCGCCGAGATCGGGTGGAAGGTACTGCGCGACCTGCCATTACGCGAGCTGTCGCGCCTCGACGACCGCCAGATCGCCGTGCACATCAAGCAGGAGCAGGTCGATGAGCGGTGAGACGGTCACCCGCCATGCCTTTCTTGCGCTGCGCGATGAGCACGGATTCATCAAGGAGGGGTTCGATTTCCTCGACGAAAAGCGCCAGCTGCTCGCACAGCGCATCCTGGTCGAGCACGCGGCCTATCGTGTGCGGCGCGACGCGCTGGCCGAGGCGTGGGCTTCGGCACTGGTCGCACTCGCCAACGCCCTCGGCGAAGGTGGTCTGCTGGCGCTGTCGGTCGCGGCACCGCCGCGGATCCACCTGGAACTGCCGGAACGGGAACGCCTGGCCCACTTCGGCGTGCCGCTTCTCGATGCCGAGCTGGCAACACAAGATGCACCCGACGCATCAAGCGGGCTGCAGCGACGCTGTGCGGTCGCCTTCGTCCACGTAACCCGTTGCGCCACTTCGGCCGCGGCGACGGCCGGCAACCTGCACCGGCTGATCGCCGAGTACCGGCGCACCGACCGTCGCGCGCGGGCGCTTGAGAACGTGGTCCTGCCCGAGGTCGGCCGCAGGTTGCACGAGATCGAGGCGGCGCTGGAGGACGGCGACCTCGAGGAGACGCTGCGCACGCGACTCGCGATCGCCAATGGTGCCGGGCTGCTATAGTCCGGACGGCCTCGCACGGAGCACCCCATGCTGCTGCAAATTCCCGACCTCCTGGACGCAAACCAGCTCGGAAGTGTCCGCCAGTACCTCGACCAGGCCGATTTCGTCCATGGCAAGGCGACGGCTGGCAAGGCCGCCGGCAACGTAAAACACAATCTCGAACTCGATCGCGCGGCGCCGATGCGCGACAAGCTGGTCGAGGCGGTCATGAGCACCCTGCTCGCCCATCGCGTCTTCCAGGCCGCCGCCTACCCGGCCAGGGTCTCGACGCCGATCTTCGCCCGCTACACCGAGGGCATGGGCTACGGCGACCACGTCGACGATCCGGTCATGGGTGAAGCCGATGGGCGCTACCGTTCGGACGTCTCGCTGACGCTGTTCCTCAACGATCCCGACGACTACGAGGGCGGCGAACTCACCATCGACACCGCGTTCGGCGAGCAGCAGGTCAAGCTGCCGGCCGGTCACGTCGTGCTCTACCCGTCGTCGTCGCGTCACCGCGTTGAACCGGTGATCTCCGGCGAGCGTCTGGTCATGGTGACCTGGCTCCAGAGCCAGGTGCGCGAGTCGGAACGGCGGGCGCTGCTGTTCGACCTCTGGCGGGCTAGGGAGCAGCTGCTGGCGGAGTCGCCGGAGGACGAGACGACGAAGCGGGTGGATGTCAGCTACGTGAACCTTATGCGGATGTGGGTGGAGATATAACGACTAGCGCTTCGCACAATCGATTGCTGGGTCCAGTCAATACCACCCATCAATCATGAATCTGCATCTCGATGTAAACGAAAACGCATCTGGACGTCTGGTCGGCCTCATCTTCCAAGGGCACTCCCGAACACCTGACCTCCAGAGAAGCAACCGCGTCTTAATTTGAACTCATGTATGCGGCAATCCTGTCCGCCACGTTCTTTTCCAGGTTCCCGTCGAAAAACGCATAGTCATAGCTGTGGTAGAAACCTTTCGGCGTCTTGAGCTCATCGGCATTGGAAGGCCTGGGCACGATCAGCGCGCCATCTACGATTTCAGATATGCGATTTATATCTCGATAACTGCAACCCCAGATGCTCGCCATCATGACGATTGCGAAAAATGCCATTTTGAACGTTTTCACGCGTAAATCCCTGTAAGAAGGTAAGGACCGGCGCGATTCCTCCACCCCGGCATCCCTGCGCATCATGCCGAAACGACGAACGTGAAGTGACGATTCTCGAAAAACCGGAAGTCGGCGTCTGCGACCGCAGCGAGGTCGACGGTCAGCGGTTCACCGAACCCGGTCGTATCCGATTCGCCCGACCATGCGTCGATACAGTCGACCTTGGCCCCGCCCTGGACCAGCCTGCGCACCACGGTGATGAATTCCTTCGTCGCGGCGATCTCGTCGGCATCCTCCGGGTACCAGTCGACCGGAGGCCCGAAGCCGAGCTCGGTATCGTGCAGGTGACGGAACGTGCAGCTGCAGCCCGATTTCGAACCCACGTACCAGCGGTGTGGGTACGCGAGCAGCGCAACGGCGGATTCGTCGGGCAACTCGCGCGTGAAGCTCAGGAGAGCCGTATCGTGTCGCGACAGATCCTCGTCCGAGGTGGTGCTCAAGACCACGACGTAACACATCGGCGCGCCCCTGTCAGTCGACGACCCCCTCGCGGCCCAGGATGGTCATCATCGACGCGCTCATGGTCGCGACCAGCTTCGCCTGACCGTCGGTGAAACCGTGGATCTCGCCCTCGGCGAAGGTGATGTTGCGGCCCGGCTTGCGCACCCGGCCGGTGGCGACGAGGTGATCGCCTTCCGCCGGCGCGAGCAGGCTGATCTTGAACTCGATGGTCAGCACGCCGGCATTCTCCGGCATCAGCGAGAAGGCGGCGTATCCGCATGCGGAGTCGAGCACCGTCGCGACAACGCCTGCATGGACGAAGCCGTGCTGCTGGGAGAGCGCATCCTTCGGTGCGAAACGGATCGCGACCTCGCCGGGCGCGATCGTTTCAAGCGTCGCACCGATGGTGTGCATGATGCCCTGGCGCTGGAAGCTGTCGCGCACGCGCTGTTCGTAGTTTGCGGTCTTGGGCGTCAACGCACTCATGGTGTCTCTCCGTGCTGAAGGGCTCAACGTGCGCCCATGGCCCATGTTACCCATGCATGCCGGCTGCTGCCCTGCCCTCGTCGTGCCTGACTTTCAGCCATGCCCTCCGAAGTCGGCCTCTCGTGGCAGCCAGTAGTTCTCCAGCGCCTGCTCGACGGTCGGGTCGTAGCCCGCCTCGTCCAGCTTCCACCACAGATACGCGACGATCACCGCCACCTGCGCAGCGTCGAACACCGCGAACTGTCGGCGGGCGTGCTCCCCAAGCGTGCCACCACCATAGAACTTCGCGACCCTCTTGCCTTCCATGATCGGCGTGACAAAGGCGCACAGCCGGGTGGTCGGGTCGCCGATCAACAGCGTGCCCTCGAGGTCCGCGACCAGGTAGGCCGGCAGGTAGAAGCGCAGCGCGTGACCGGAGAAGAACGACAGCGCCGAGCCCCACCCTTCAGGCGCCTGGTTCAGGAAGTCGGCATCGAGCGTGGTCCAGTCGTCCCTGCCACGGAAATCCCTCGCAAGCGCGTCGGGCTCGTCGCCGAAGCTGTCGGTCAGGCGATCGTCGCCCGGGTAGACGACATCGGCGAAAGCGTGTCGAACCTGCACGACCAGGCCGGCCTTCTGTTGTGCATCAGGCATCCGAATCCTCTCCACCCGCAACCGGTAGCGCCGTCCGCACCCGGCGCAGACGAATCGGCAGTCGACACGATCGGGCCACGGCCCCGCCTCCGACAGGTCCGAGAACGAACCGCGCGCCCCCTCGTCACCGGCGGGTATTGCCTCGAGTGTGCCGTCGGTGAGATTTGCCCGGATCACACGCAGCGCCTTCGCAAATTCACCGGGGGTGCGGATCGCGATGTCGAGATCGAGCGTGGCACAGCGTGGACAGGATGTGCTCATCGGAGGTCGAAGGACGCCGTGGCGCCTCGATCGTAGACCGGGCCCACCTCGGTCACACAAGCCTCTGGACGCAGCGCATGAGCGACGGACGGACCAGGCTCGAGCAGGTGGACGACACTATGCCCACGCAGCAGCAGGCGGTCCGCGATCAGCGAGCGGTGGCACTGCATGGGATCGCGTTCGGCGCACAGTAGAGCGACCGGGCCTTGTCGCGCGAGTCCTTCGAGTCGGACCAGCGCGTGCTCGAAGACCGGAGCGTCGGCGTGGTCGGCGAAGCCACGCAGGCCCTCTGGCAACGCGACATGGGGCGAGTCGGCACGGGCATTGCGTAACCCGCCCAGCTGACGCCCAGCCCAGTGGTAGGCGATGCCGGACGTCTCGCAGGCCGTGCGCAAGGCCGTCTCGTCGAACTGCGGGTACCGCTTCGAGCGCGGCAGTGTGCGGATGTCGACCAGCGTTCTGACGCCGCCCTCGAGCAGCAGACGCTGCAGCGCGTGGGCATCGCGGTCGCCATGACCCACGGTGCAGAACGACGGAATGGCGTCGCTTTTTTCCATCATCCAATTGTAGAGCGGCGCGGGTACGGTTGCCGGAATTACGGGCAGCCGCTAGCCTCCGTGGGTCTCCACCATGGGTCCCAATGATGCGCCGAGGCACGTTCCTGGCCACTGCCCTGCTCTGCGTTCTCACCGCCTTCGGCGGAACGCAAGCAATTGGTGATCCCGGGCTGGAGATCGCACCGTTCGCACCCATCTCCGATCACGCCTTGGCCGGACAGATCACCGATGCGGTCCTGCCGGAGACCAGCGGTCTGGCCGTGTCACGCCGTGATACGACCCGGCTCTGGGCGATCAACGACGGCGGCAACCCGCCCGCGCTGCACCTGCTGGAGAAGGACGGACGCCTGGTGGCGAGCTACCCGGTCCGTGATGCGGAAAACATCGACTGGGAGGACCTCGCGGCCTTCAGCCTCGACGGCACGCCCTATCTGCTGGTCGCCGACTTCGGCGACAACTACGCGCGCCGCGAAACGCGCACGCTCTACCTGTTCAAGGAGCCTGAGCACGAGCGCGCCGGCACCGTGCGACCGGTCGCGGTCTTCGACTTCAGCTACCCGGAGGGCCCGCGTGACGCCGAGGGACTCGCGGTCGACGCCGCGCGAGGTGAGATCCTGCTGCTGACCAAGCGCGAGACCCGGCCAATCTTCTACCGCCTGCCGCTGCAGCTCGAGACTCCGCCGGGGCCGCTGCGGGCCGAGTCGATAGGCCGCTTCGAGAATCCCGACCCACGCTTCGATCCACCCGGAGGACATCCAACGCGCAGTCTGTTCGGTGCAGCACCGACCGCGATCGATCTCGATGATGACGGACGCAATCTGCTGCTGCTGACCTACACAGCGGTCTACCGTCTGGTGCGTGAGAAGGATGAGAGCTGGTCCCAGGCCCTGGAACGGCCGTTCGAACGGCTCGCCGACCATCCGCTGCCGCATGCCGAGGCGCTGGCCGTCGCACCGGATGGAAAACGGGTGTGGTTTACGAGCGAGCGCTTGCCGGCACCGCTTTGGTCGATCGACCCGGGTCCGGCGCCCTGACACCACGCTCCTCGACCTGCTGCACCAGGCGCTGCCAGAGGGTGCCGGGATCGTCCTCGAACACACCGTCAGCGTCGGCCTCGACCAGGTACCACTCGCCCCGAGCGATCTCCGCCTCGAGTTCGCCCTGTCCCCAGCGCGCATGCCCGCGGAACACGCGCAGACCGAGCAGCGGGACGGGGTGGCGGAGGATATCGATCAGAAGCTGGGGGTCGTAGGCGAGGAACACCTTGCCGAACACCTGCAGGGCGTTGCTCGGCCTCAGACTGCGCGTACGCACCAGGAAGACCACCTGGTCTGGCTCGGCTGGACCGCCGGCGTAGACGTGGGCCGCCAGGCCATCGGGTTCACGGCTGCCAGGAATCAGTTCGCCGACGCGGGTCTCGGTGGGCCGGTTCAACACCACACCAACGGTCCCGCCGCGCGCATGACGCTTGAGCAGCAACACCGTCTCGCGAAACGCCTCGCCACCGTGTCCGGGAGCCGCAACCAGCAACACGCCCGGACCGCCCTCCGCCGCCGCAGCATCGACCGACACCGTCGAGAGCAGCAGGCCAAGGATGGCGAAGAGGAGGATCTGGGGTGGATGCGACTGGCGACGTCGGCAGAAGTTGATCACGACAGGC
>JAACFL010000202.1 GCA_009937385.1 Gammaproteobacteria bacterium
GCACCTCGGCCATGTCGTCGGGCAGTGGCCCGGTGGCCGGCATCACCGGGGTGCCGGCCTCGACCGCGAGCTCGCGTGCCGAGACCTTGTTGCCGAGCGCGCGCATGACGTCGGCCGGCGGGCCAACGAAGGTCAGCCCGGCGGCCATGCAGGCGTCGACGAACTCCGGGTTCTCGGACAGGAACCCGTAGCCCGGGTGCACCGCGTCGCAGCCCGCTTCGCGCGCCACGCGCAGCATCTCATCGATCGACAGGTAGGCCTTGACCGGGCCGAGGTCGGCGCCGATGCGGTAGGTCTCGTCCGCCTTGAAGCGATGCAGCGAGAGCTTGTCCTCCTCGGCGTAGACGCCAACGGTGCGGATGCCGAGTTCGTTGGCCGCGCGGATGACGCGGATGGCGATCTCGCCACGGTTGGCGACGAGCAGTTTGCGGATGCGCTGTTTCCTGGACATGTCGATGCGTCCCGGCCCGTGGCCGGCCCCAGAGTAGTCAGTGGATGACGCATGGTACCCGGCACCAACCGCACCGTGAACGCGGACTTACCCGGCACCTCGACGCGACGCACGGACGGCCGGCGCAACCGCGGCCGCAAAACCGCATGCGCATCGGCCATCCACGTTTCTCGTCCGATTGCCAAGCCACTGAAATCGTGGGTCATGACGGCCATGGCCGCGTTTCTCTTCACGAACAGGAGCAGCGATGCGTCGCCAGGTCTGATGAAAACGCCATCAAGAATCCGATGACCCTCATCAAGAGATTCAATTAAAAACGGTCCTGCAGGGGCCTGAGAATCGCTGCGTGGGGGGCATTACGGCATGCCCACCCTGTCGCCGTGTCGCGACCCGTGCTAGTTTGATTTTGCCGTCCAGCTGCATGGGTCCACCGCGATGGGCGTCAAGATACCGGTCCACAGCGACCAGTTCGGATACCACCAGATCCAGATCTGGACGCTGGGCGACAGCGGCATGTTTCACCGCACGCCGCAGTTCCTGATGCCGCACCTGCTGATCAACTTCAAGGATCTCTCCGAGAGCCTCGGCGAGGTGGTGGCGCCGGCCTACGATCGCAGTCGTCATCAGTGGAGCACGGCCACCGCTTACAACTACATGGGAAGGCCGAGCAGCCTGTACCAGCACCTGCGCAGCGAGGCCAAACAGCGCCGCATCATGGTGCTCACGACACCGACCAACTCGGGACGTGCGGTCCGCTTCAGCGTCAACGAATTGCGCTTCAAGACCAACGTCTCCACGGCGGTGAAGGCGCTCACCTGCCGCAACTTCCTCGATGCGATCGAGGTCTTCATCAAGCTCGAGGAGAAGAGGAACGAAAGCGAAGAGGCCGGGGATATCCAGGTCACGCATGCGACCGACGAGGCAACCCTGGCCGAGTTTCACGAGGCGGTGCTGCGCCAGTGGCAACCGCTCGCGGAACAGGGCGATGCGAACGCGCAGTACACCCTCGGCTACCTGCATGAGCAGGGCGAAGGCATCGCTCGAAGTCTCTCTGCCGCCCTGCAGTGGTATCTGCAGGCCGCACGCCAGAACCATCAGCCCGCCCAGGCACGTCTAGGGTCCCTGTACGCCACCGGCAAGGGCACGCCGCAGAACGACGTCCTCGCCTATTTCTGGTTCGGGCTCCTCGCGCGAAGTGGCAGCGCCGCCGCCAAGGGCCTGTGCCGCAAGTTCGCCGAGCGCATGTCCCCGGCGCAACGTGCCGCGGCGATGCAGCTCGCCAATGACTGGGACGCCCGGCATACGGGGCATCATTAGACTTCCGTCGAAGCCCGACGAAAGACCGATTGGGATGGGAATGAAGGGGGTGGCATCCCTGCCACCCCAACACCACCTTGGAGGCGTCCTCGCCGGAGAGATGAAGCGAGGACGAAGTCGAAGCTACCCGATCCGTTCGCATGTTTCTGTGACGCGGTTCACGACTTCGAGATCCCGCACGGAATTCGGTTTTCTTCGATCGGCCGTGACCGGCACGTTCGCGGCCTATACTGGTCTTCACCCCCACCCTGGAGCCATGCGATGTGCGCCCATGCCGACTACCGAGAGGGTTTTCGCGTCTGTGCGATCGAACTGCGTCGCCTGGTGACTGGCCTGCGCCGACGCCTCGCCACCCTGGTGCCCATCCCGATCCGACGCGTGTCGCTGCATCGGGGTGGCTGAAATGCTGTTCCGCCAGCTCTTCGACAGCGTTTCGTGCACATACACCTACCTGCTTGCAGGTGAAGCAGGAGGCGAGGCACTGCTGATCGACCCGGTCATCGACAAGGTCGATGTCTACCTGCAGCTGCTCGACGAGCTCGACCTGCGTCTGGTCAAGGCAGTCGACACCCACGTGCACGCCGACCATGTCACCGGCCTGGGCGTGCTGCGCGATCGCACCGGCTGCATCACCGTGATGGGCAAAATCTCGCAGGTGAACCTCGTGTCGATGCGGGTCGACGAGGGTGACACGATCGAGATCGACGGCGTGCGCCTCGACGTGCTCTATACGCCCGGCCACACCGACGACTCCTACAGTTTCGTGATGCCCGACCGGGTCTTCACCGGGGACACCCTGCTGATCCGCGGCTCCGGGCGCACCGACTTCCAGAACGGCGACCCTCTGGCCGCCTACGACTCACTCTTCAACAAGCTGCTCCAGCTGCCTGACGACACGCGGGTCTACCCCGGCCACGACTACAACGGCTTCACGGTCAGCACCATCGCCGAGGAACGCGCGCACAACCCACGGCTGCAGGTCGATTCGGCCGAGGCCTACGCCGAAATCATGAACGGCCTCGACCTCGCCGATCCGAAACTGATGGACGTGGCGGTGCCGGCCAACCTCGCGATCGGTCTCTCGCTCGACGAGGCACGCCTCCGCGACGCGACCCTCGACGCCGTGGAGGCGGTCGCCGCCTTCCCGAATTCCGATTGGCTGGTGGTCGACCTGCGCGAAACCGGCGAGCGCCAGCGTGACGGCGTCATCCCCGACTCGGTGCACGTGCCCTATCCGTCGCTGGAGAAGACGCTCGGCAAGGGCGAGCTGCTCGCCTCGCTCGCCGAGCAGTCAGGCAAGCGCCTGGTGCTGTTCTGCGCCTACGGCGAGCGTTCGGCGCTCGGCCTGCGCCACGCATGGCAGGCGGGGTTCAAGGATGCCGTGCACATCGGCGGCGGCATGGATGCCTGGCGCAAGGCGGGCGGCGAAACCCGAGCCACCTGAAAGCACAGCACCCCGCTTACTCCGAGGCGATCTCCTCGACTGCCGACCGGGCACGCGCCGCCGCCTCGATGTGCGCGACGGTCAGTCCGCAACAGCCACCGATGATCTGCACGCCCGCCGAGAACCACTCCCGCGCGTACTGCTCGAATCGCTCCGGCGCGATGACGTCGACGAACTGCCAGTCCGGCATCTCGAAGTAACCACCGTCCGGGTAGACCATCAACGGGCCGTGGAAATGCCGGCGCAGGCCGTCGAGGGCCTCCGCAACGAGGTCGGAACCGGTGTGCATGACGCCGGCGACATCGATCCCGTCATGGTCGGCAAGCTCGCTGACGGCGTCGAGTGGCGTCTCGGCCGAGAGGTCGTAGGCCACCACGCGACCGTCGTCGAGACGCCGGGCCGAGAGGCCATACCAGGTCGGCAGGCCGGTCGCGAGTGCCGCATCGCGGGCCAGCCGCGCCAACTCCGGGTCGTACATCATCTCCAGCAGCAGCAGGTCGACGCCGGCCTCGCGCAGCAGCGTGGCCAGTTCGCCGAAGGCGTCGGCGGTCTGCTGGTTCGAGGGCCGCCGTTTTGGATCGTAGTCGGCACGCCCGGCCTGCATTGGGACCATGTGCGACAGCGAACCGGCCACCAGTATGTCGCGGCCCGCCGCGGCCTGCTCGCGCGCGGCGAGCGCCGCGTCCACCGCACGCCGATTGATCTCCGCGACGCGATCGGCGAGACCGGCCCCGGTCAGCATCAGCCGCGACGAGGCGTAGGTGTTGGCCGTGATCACGTCCGCTCCGGCATGGATGTAATCGAGGTGAATGCCGGTCAGGACGGCGTCGTTGCCGAGCGTTGCGGCGCCACACCAGGAATGCGGATCCATCGGCACGCCGCGGCGTTGCAGTTCGGTGCCGATGGCGCCGTCGAGCAGAAGCCGCGCGCCCTGGCCGAGACGCTCCCGAATCTGTTGATAGCTCATGGCATAAGCTCCCAGGGCAGGCCACGGCCGGGCCATCGCTCCAGAGTAGTCGAAGACCACGC
>JAACFL010000203.1 GCA_009937385.1 Gammaproteobacteria bacterium
ACCGGGGAGAGCCCGGCCGGCGGCGGGTACGCCACCCGGCTGCTCGGTGAGATGCCGTTCGTGTTCGTCGTGCCGCCCGGTCACCCACTGGCCGACGCGCCCGAGCCGCTCAGCGACGAGTTGCTGCTGCGCCACCGCGCGGTCGCCGCCGCCGACAGCTCGCGTCGCCTGCCGCCCCGCACCTCGGCACTGCTCGGAGGCCAGCAGGTGCTGACGGTACCGACCATCGGGGACAAACACCTGGCCCACGTCGCCGGACTCGGCATCGGGTTCATGCCGGCCTGGATGATCGCCGAGGACCTCGCCACCGGCCGATTGCTGCAGCGCAAAGTCAGCAATCCCCTGCAGCCCCATCCTCGGCTGATGCTCGCCTGGAAGAACCAGCACAAGGGTCGTGCGCTGCGCTGGTTCGTCGAGCAGCTCGAAGATGCCTCGCTGTTCGCCGGAATGTTGCAGCCGGCCGCGACCTGAACCGGCTCAGCGACGCCGCCCGGCTCAGGCTATATACTGGTTCCGGATGGCCGATCCAGCGGCCCCGCCATGCTGATCAGGCGACCGTGTGCGCACACGACCGCCGGGAGGGTAACTAATGTTCGAATACGACCAGCAGATCGTCGATAAGCTGCTCGAGGAGAGCGACGAGTTTCGCTCGCTCTACGAGAAGCACCAGGAACTCAACAAGCAGGTCGACGATGCGGACGTCGGCGTGCTTCCGCTCGACGACCTGACCCTGCACCGCCTCAAGAAAGAGAAGCTGCACCTACGTGACCGGCTCGCGACCCTGATCGAGTTGCATCGCCAGGACCCCGCCTGACCCATATCACCATCGCTTTCGGCACCCGGCCCGCAACCGCGGGCCCCGGTGCCGGGGCACGACCTCACGGCGTGCCCAGCCATTCGCAGAACAGATCCACGCCCTTCAGCACCCGTCCGCAATGCGTGGTCAGGAACGCCTGATCGAGGCGCGCGTCGGCCGGCACCTCCTCGGCGGCGACGAGCGCTCGGGCACCGTCGAAGTCGACGAAGGCCATGCGCGTGGTGAACTCGTCGTCGGGACGCCCGAAGTCGCTCCCGGGTAGCATCGCCACGCCGGTCTCCTCGAGCAGTCGCTCGCAGAGCTGACGGCTGGTCTGGATGCCGCGTTCACGCAGGCTCTCCGCAAACGGCGTCAGGTCAGGGAACAGGTAGAAGCCACCGCGCGGTCTGGCGATGCGCGCCCCACTCTTGTCGATACGCTGGTAGAGCGCCTTGCCTAGGGTACGCAGGATGCGGCGTGACTGGCTCAGGTAGCGCTCGATCTCGAGCCCGCCCTCGAAGGCGCGTACTGCCGCGTACTGGATCGGGGCACTGGTCGAGGTGTAGGTCTCGCTGGCCACCACCGCCATGGCATCGAGCAGCCAGTGCAGTGCGCGCGGGAAGGTGAACGTACCGAGCCGCCAGCCACCCGCGCCGCACCACTTGCTCAGGCCGCTGCTGACGATGGTGCCCTCCGGATAATAGCGCGCCATAGACACGTGCTGTCCGCGGTGGTGCACTTCGCCGTAGATCTCGTCGGAGAGGATCAGCACCTTGTAGCGACGCGCGACCTTCGCTAACGCCTTGAGCTCGTCGGACTCGTAGCTCTCACCGCTCGGGTTGTCCGGGTAGTTGAGAATCAGCAGCCGTGGGCGTTTTGGATCGGCCTCGCACAGCGCCTCGAGCTGCGCCGGGGTGATCCGCCAGCTGTCCTCGAAGCGGGTCTGTACCCAGTGGATGGTGCGCCCGATGATGTGAGCCTGGGGCGCGTAGGAGACCCAGCTCGGCGTGGGTATCACCAGCTCGCCGTAGTAGACCAGCTGCAGGATGAACATCAACTCCTTGGAACCGGGACCGACCATGACATCGTCGCCGTCGCAATCGATGCCGTCGCGTCGCCGGTGGAAGTCGGCGACCGCGTCACGCAGCTCGCGCAGCCCCTTCACCGCCAGGTAGTCCTTCTCGTGCGCGTGGCTGCGCAGCTCCTGGACCACGCAGTCCGGAACCGGAAACGGCGACTGGCCGAGTCCGAACCGGTAGATCTCGTGACCCTCGCGGCGCAGCTGCGCGCAACGCTCGTTGATCGCCAGCGTGGCCGACTGGCCCAGTCGGCGAACATTCAGGTTGAGGTTCATTTCGGGGCTGGTTCGCTGGCGGGATTTCGGCATGACGTGTTCACTGCTTCAACGAATCGCGTTGGGGACATTATGGCAGCCATACCGGGAACCGAAACCCGTCGGCATGAGTCAATTCGTTATACTGTTCTGTAATAAAACGATTAAAAAAGTCACCAAAGGCATGTCACTGCGCAGCGACATCATCGATCGCCTCGGCAACGGCGCCGACCTCTCCGTGGGCCATCCACCACCGATCGACGATTTCGCGCTGAATCCCGGAGAACAGGTGCACCAGCATCCACGGCCGTCAGCGGTGCTGGTACCGCTCGTCGACCATGCCGAGGGGATGTCGGTGCTCCTGACCCAACGCACCGACCATCTCCACGCCCATGCCGGCCAGGTCAGCTTTCCGGGTGGGCGTGTCGAGCCGGGTGACCATGACTGCATCGACACCGCGCTACGCGAGACCGAGGAGGAGATCGGCCTCGACCGCGAGCATGTCGAGGTGGTCGCGCTGCTCGAACCCTACGACACCATGACCGGCTTCCGCATTACCCCGGTGGTTGGCATCGTGCGCCCCGGTTTCGAACTCGAGCTCGACACCTTCGAGGTGGCCGCGGCCTTCGAGGTGCCGTTCGGGCACGCGTTCGACACCAGTCGTTACCAGCGCAAGGCCTATGACTACATGGGTAAGCGACGCAGCTTCTACGTCCTCGATCACGACGAACGCTACATCTGGGGTGCCACCGCCGGCATCCTTTACAACCTCAGCCAGCGGCTCGCTGGAATCGCTGAAGCGGTCGTCTCCTGAAGCGCGAATAGAGCACGAAGGCTAAAAAAAACGCCGCCCCGGAGGGCGGCGTCTTCTGCTTGCGACTCCCGGTCAGGAACGCTTCTTCGGTGGGCGTCCGCGACGGCCGGGCTTCTTCTTCTTCGCGGCACGCGCCTTCATCTTGGCAGCCGCGGCGCGATCGTAGGCACGCTCCCACTTGGCCACGAAGGCGGCGACGGCCTTCTCACGCGCCTCTTCCTTGCGTGTAGCAATGCTGGCGAGCATCTCCTGCGCGGCCATCGCGGCCTTGGCCTCGTTGAGTTTCGCGCGTAACGCGAGACGCGCCTCACGCGCCTTGATCGTGGCCTGCCTCTTGCGCTCGAGCCCCTTGCGAGCAGCGGCACGGGCCTTTTGAGCAGCGGAGATGACGGCCTTGCGCTTCGAGCCCTTGGCCTTAGTCTCGGCGGCGATTGCCTTGGCACGAACCACCCTGACGTCGGCCGTGATCTTCTCGAGCGCGGCATCCGCTTTCTGCATCGCCTGCTCGGCCCTGACCAGGGCCGGTGAGGCCGGGACCACGGTACGGCCGAACTTCACAGTTGGTCCGGAAATCGCCGGCTTGGCGACGCGGCGAACAGCCCGTTTCTTGGCCGTGCTCTTGCGTGTCGCGGCACGCTTGGGTGTCGCCTTTTTCGTGGCAGCCTTCTTTCTTACCGCGCGCTTGGGTGCTGTTTTTCTTGCCGCCGCACGCTTCGGTGCTGCGCGTTTTGCCACGGCCCGCTTCGGGGCGGCTTTTTTCGTTGCAGCGCGTTTCGGCGCAGCCTTCTTCGCGGCCGTTTTCTTGACTCTGGACTTCTTGACTGCCATTCGTACTACCTTATGCAATGGGTGGGAAGAACGTCACCAAATCAAAATTATTTATCAACAGGGATGGGACGTTTGAGTGATTAATAGACATTTTTACATAAGATTGCAAGCTTTTTTATATTTAATTTTTACTTTGTCCGGCACCAGTCAAATATAAAAACCTGAAATCGATACATCGCAAATGATGGCGTATGCAACTGATTCCGACTTTTTACACACCGGCGAACCGCACCATCACCATCAGATCGAATATACGTTTAACACCTCAGTCTGGCATCACGTCGAACCACGGGCCGGCACACGCATCCTTCAGCCCCCGTTCAGCATCGGGCGAGCATACTCACTATCGAAGGGACATCCCGCCCTTCACATGGGTACAAAGGAGGAGATCATGAAAGCACGCAACGCACTCGCCACTGCCGGTTTAGCCTTGCTGATCACCACGCCTGCGTTTGCCGACAACTACGATGAAATCGTACGGGTCTCGAGCCCGGAGACGCGATGCCGTGAACACTACGCCCGTGATCGGGCGGTGCCGCGCAGTTACACCAGCGTGGTCACCGGCGGCATCATCGGTGGCGTGATCGGCAACCAGGTGGTGCATGGCAAATACCGTGACTGGGGAACCGTCGCCGGCGCCCTGCTCGGTGGCTCGCTCGGCAACGACTACTACCAGCGCCACCAGGGGCCGTATGCATCCGGTGGTGCCGAGAAGCGCTGTCGAGAGATCGAACGGGTTCGCGAGGAACGCCAGCTTGCCGGATACGAGGTGACCTACCGCTACCACGGTCGCGACTACGTCACCATGATGGACCATGACCCCGGTCGCCGGGTGCGCGTGGCGGTCTCGGTCGACGTCGCCGAGTGACCGGCGCTGACGTATGATGGATGGCAGGCCCGGGCCGACACGACGGCCCGCTGCCCCGCCGGAGAAACCCGTGTCACATACCCTGCCATCCGCCCTGATCGCCGCCACGCTGCTCGTGACACCGCTTGCCGGATTCGCCTGGCAGGATCCCCCACTGCTGCTCGCCCAGGCTGAGCAGGATGACCCCGCACGCCAGGCCGCGGCCGAACGCGCCGCCGAGATGACGGGCGGCAAGGTGCTCTCGGCAGAGCCCGACAGCGTCGACGGCAAGCGCGTCTTCCGTGTCAAGGTGCTGACCCCCGACGGCCACGTGAAGACCGTGGTGATCGAGACCGGTACGCGCTGAGCGCAGGCCGAGCGGAAGTCGACCATGCGCCTGCTGCTGGTGGAGGACGAACCCGGGCTGCGCGGCCAGCTCACCGAACGCCTGCGCCAGGCTGGCTACACCGTCAGTGGCGCTGCGGACGGTGAAGAGGGGCTCTACGAAGCCACCGAGGTCCCGTTCGACGCCGCGATCATCGATCTCGGCCTGCCGCGACTTACGGGCATCGAGCTGATCCAGCAGGCCCGCGCACGCGGCGCCACCTTCCCGATCCTGATCCTTACCGCGCGCGGCCGCTGGCAGGACAAGGTCGAGGGTCTCGAGGCCGGCGCCGACGACTACCTGGTCAAGCCGTTCCAGTACGAGGAACTCGAGGCACGCATCCACGCCCTGCTACGACGAGCCGCCGGCTGGTCCAGCTCCACCCTCGCCTTCGGCACGCTGGAGCTCGACACCCGTGCCAAGCGGGTCACGGTCGACGGCGCACCGGTCGAGCTGACCGCCTACGAGTACAACGTCCTCGAGTACCTCGCGCTCAATGCCGGCAAGGCGGTCTCAAAGACCGAGCTGACCGAACACATCTACGATCAGGACTTCGACCGCGACTCCAACGTCATCGAGGTGTTCATCGGCCGCCTCCGCCGCAAGCTCGATCCCGACGGCACGCTCACCCCGATCGAGACGGTTCGCGGCCAGGGCTACCGCTTCGCCCTGGCGGCCTCGTCGCGTTGAACCTCTCGCTGCAGACCCGGCTGCTGCTCGCGGCCAGCCTGGTCCTCGCCGCGTTCCTCGGCCTGACCGGTGCCGCGCTGGACCGGGCGTACCGTGACAGTGCCGAAGCCGGCCTGCGCGACCGCCTGCAGGCCCACGTCTACGCCCTGCTCGCCGCCGCCGAGCTGACCCCCGGGGGCGCGTTGCGCCTGCCGGAGATGTTGCCCGAGGCACGCTTCTCGACCCCGGCCTCCGGCCTCTACGCCCAGGTGTACGACGGCAACGGCCGAACGATCTGGAGCTCCGGTTCAGCGCTCGGCCTGGCGCTCACGCTACCGAACAAGATCGACGCCGGGGCGCGACGCTACACCGAGGCGAAGATCGGCGGCGCACGCGCCACCGCGCTCGGTTTCGGCACCGCATGGGAAGACAGCGACGGTCGCCTGTTGCCGTTCACCTTCAGCGTCGCCGAGGATCTCGGTGCGCTCGATGCCGAGGTGGCCGCGTTCCGACGCACGCTGTGGGGCTGGCTCGGCGGTGCCGCGGTGCTGCTGCTGCTCGCGCAGGGAACCATCCTGCGCTGGAGCCTGCGCCCACTGCGCAAGGTTGGTCGCGAACTCGGCGCCATCGAGCGCGGCGACCGCGAGCGGCTCGGCGAGGACTATCCGGCCGAGCTCGCCCCGCTGACCGGCGGCATCAACCGCTTCATCGCCCAGGAACAGTCCCGGCTGCAGCGCTACCGCAACGCCCTCGGCGATCTAGCGCACAGCCTGAAGACTCCACTCGCGCTGCTGCGTGGCCAGCTCGGGGATGCAGGCCCCGGCACCAACGCCGAGGCCGCCTCCCAGGTCGACCGCATGGCCGAGATCATCGAGTACCAGCTGCAACGCGCGGCCACCGCCGGTCGCCGTCCACTGGTCGCACCGGTCGCACTCGCTCCGATCATCGACAGGATCACCGCCTCCCTCGACAAGGTGCACCGCGACAAGGGCGTGGAGTGCACGCCCGAGCTCGCGCCAGGCCTGCGCTACCGGGCCGAGGAAGGCGATCTCTACGAGCTCCTGGGCAACCTGCTCGACAACGCCTACAAGTGGTGCACCAAGCGCGTCACGGTGCGGGCACGAACCTTCGGGCAAGGCGGCGATATCGTGCTGACGGTTGAGGACGACGGGCCGGGGCTGCCCGACGAGGTAGCCGTCGAGTTGCCGGTGCGCGGACGCCGGGCCGATTCCACCACGCCGGGTCACGGCATCGGCCTGGCGATGGTCGCCGACCTGGTGGCGGCCTACGGTGGATCGTTGAACGCCGGATGCAGCGATCTGGGCGGTGCGCGCATCGAGGTGCGGCTGCCGGAATGACCCGGCACGCTGTGGAATCTAAAAGACCAGTTGTCGGACTGAAGTCCGACCCACAATATCCCGAGAGAATCTTCCTGTAGGTCGGATTTCAATCCGACAGAGTCTTCAGGCTGAAATCCACCCCATGATACCGTGACGGATTGTTTCTGCAGATCGGGTTTCAACCCGACAGATTCGTCGGACTGGAGTCCGACCCACAATTTCTTGATGGAATCTTCCTGTGGGTCGGGCTTCAGCCCGACAAAACGAAAGGCCCTCCCAGCCGAGCAG
>JAACFL010000204.1 GCA_009937385.1 Gammaproteobacteria bacterium
GCCGGGCACGACCTGATGCGAGGAAGCAACGGTGCGCTGCTCACCCTCACCTACCTCGGTGGCGTGCGCACCTGCCCGCACTACAACGTCATGGGGCTGGCCAAGGCCAGTCTGGAATCGAGCGTGCGCTACCTCGCCGAATCGCTCGGCGAAGAAGGCATCCGGGTCAACGGCATCTCCGCCGGGCCGATCAAGACCCTGGCCGCGGTGGGCATCAGCGACTTTCGCAAGCTGCTCGAACACACCGCGGCCAATGCGCCGTTGCGGCGCAACGTGACCATCGACGAGGTCGGCAATGCCGCTGCGTTCCTCTGCTCGGACCTCGCCTCGGGCATCACCGGCGAGATTATCTACGTCGACGGCGGTTTCAGCACCACCGGCATCGCGATCCGCTGAGCTGCAAATCGCTCGGGCATCGCGGCCTGGTTGCCGCGCCAAAAGGTGGCTGTGACTTGCAGGAGCGCCGCCTACGGCGCGATACGGACGTGACCTGACGCAGCCCGGGGCCGCCCAGCCCCAAGGCGGAGTGTGCCTAGAGGTTGTCCTCGTTGATCTCGACGGACGCACGACCGCGCACGCCGTCGACCACCCCGGCCAGTTCCGCGCTGCCCTGCACTCGAGCAAGCGCCTGACGCAGGCGGGCCTCGTCACCGGCCGCCTCCGCTTCGCCGGGGAGAACGGCGTTGAGCTCGACCAGTGCGTAGCCACCACTGCCACTCTCCACGCCGGTCACGCTTGGACCCGCGCCACCCGGGGATGGCAGGCGGAACGCGGCGCGCACGATCGCCAGTGGGCGGGCGGTGTCGTCACGACGCATGCCGTTCACCACGACCGGTTCGAGCCCGGTCTCCTCGGCCAGCTCCTGAAGCGACGCACCGGCGACGAGGCGTTCCAGGAGCGCCGTGCCCTGCTCACGCGCGAGCTCACTCGCGCGCTGCTCGAGGTAGCGGGCCAGCACCGCGTCGCGGACCTCGGCGAGCTCCGGCTGGCGAGCCGGCTTGCGTTCGCCGAGTCGCAGCACGAGCAGGCGCCCGTCGGTCAGTTCCAGCACCTCGCTGTTGAGCCCTTCGCCAAGCACCTCGGCGGAGAATGCGGCCTCGAGCACGCGCGGCTCGGCCAGCGGCCAGGCCTCGGCATCGTCGCGGGCAAGCCACGGGCTGTCCTGGATCTCCAGGCCGAGCGTCTCGGCCGCCACATCGAGGGAATCCGGATGCTCGTAGGCGAGGTTGGCCAGCGTCTCCGAACGATCGAAGAAGATCTGCTCGGCCTCCTGCCTACGGTAGAGCTCGACCAGGGTGTCACGCATCTCGGCGAACGACGCTTGGGTATCGCCGCGCACTTCGGTCACCTGGATCAGGTGGTAGCCGAAGGCCGAGCGGACCGGCGTGCTGATTTCATCGACAGCGAGTTCGAATGCGGCGCTCTCGAAGGCCGGGTCCATGACCCCGCGACCGAAGAAGCCCAGATCGCCGCCCGATTCCGCCGAGCCGGGGTCATCCGACTCGCTGCCTGCCAGCGCGGCGAAATCGGCGCCCTCCCCGAGTTGCGCACGCAGCGCCTCGGCCCGTGCCAGCACCGCGTCGCGCGTGGCCTCGTCGGCATCGGTCGGCAGCTCGAGCAGGATATGGCGTGCGCGACGCTCCTCGCCGGTCGCGAGACGCGATCGTTCCTCCTCGTAGAGCCGCTCGAGGATCTCCTCGTCAGGTTCGCCGACCTCGCCCGCGAGGCGTTCGATGCTCAGCTCGAGGTATTGGAGACGCAGCTGCTCGGGTTCGGCGAACTCGGCGCCCTGCGCGGTGTAGAACGCCTCAAGGTCGGTGGATGCGGGCTCCGGAAGCGTGGCGGGATCCGCGGGTGGGATGCTCAGGTAACTGATGTCGCGGCGCTGCAACTGCAGGCGCTGCGCCTCCCCGAGTTCGCCGGTGGTGACGAACGCACTGGCTCCGAGTGCGCCGAGCAGCTGCTCCATCAGAAGCTGGCTGCGCAGCTCCTGCTCGTACTGTTCCGGGCTGCGCCCGACCTGTGCCAGCCGGGACTGATAGAGGTCGCGATCGAACTGCCCGGCGGTCTGGAACTCCGGGGTGCTGGTGATGCGCTGCGCGAGCTGGCGGGCGCCGACGCGGTAACCCGATGCCAGCGCCTCGTCGACCAGCACGATCTCCTCGATCAGGCGATCGAGGGCCTCGCGGCGCAAGGCCCGCTCATCGAGCAGGTCGGGGCGGAAGTTGGCCCCGAGCAGTGCCTGCAGGCGCTGGCGATAGGATTGGTAGGCGTTGGCGTACTCGCGCTGGCCGATCTCACGATCGTCGACCGTGGCGACCACCACGGAACCGCCGCCGGTCATGTAGGAGTAGACGCCGGTGAAGGCGAACGGGATGGCAATCAGGCCCACCAGGGTGATGCCCAGCCAACCCCTGGCATGTGTGCGTATCGAGCTCAGCATCTAGGTGTCCGCAGGCGAATGGGAACGCGTGACCAGGTTCCGGAAACGCAGCAGGGCGTTCCGTTCTAGAACGCCCTGCTGGTGATCTGGCGGAGCGGACGGGACTCGAACCCGCGACCCCCGGCGTGACAGGCCGGTATTCTAACCAACTGAACTACCGCTCCGGATACTGCTGGTGGGTGCTGAGGGATTTGAACCCCCGACATTCGCCTTGTAAGGGCGACGCTCTCCCAACTGAGCTAAGCACCCACGAAAAGCGCGTCAGTTTACGGCATCCTTTAGGGCTTTGCCAGCCTTGAACGCGGGGGCTTTCGACGCAGCAATGTCGATGGTTTCGCCGGTCTTCGGGTTGCGTCCCTTGCGCGCTTCGCGCTGGCGGACGAGGAAGCTGCCGAAGCCGACGATGGAGACCTGATCACCACTCTTCAGCGCGCCGGTGACGGCATCGACAAGCGCCTCGACGGCGCGACCGGCCTGGGCCTTGGAAAGGTCAGCCGCTTCGGCGACCGCATCGATCAGATCTGCTTTGTTCATGAGTGTACCTTTGTTGGTGTCGTAGAACCGGCTGGCGTCTCTCGCGCTTCGCCGGGTGGGGGAAACAGGGTGCCGATCTTATACCGGCGCCCTTCTGGGGTGTCAATAAATTCGGCCGGGCGCATCGTGCCCGGCCGTGCGATCAGTGCGCCCGAAGACCGTTCTGGCTGCCCTCTTTGCCACTCTCCTTGACCTCCTCGTCGGCCTCCTCGGGCAGCGGGGTCGGCATGTGCTGAAGGGCGACCTGGAACACCTCGTCGATCCACTTGACCGGGCGGATGTCGAGATCCTTCTTGATATTCTTCGGTATTTCGGTGAGATCGCGTGCGTTCTCGTCGGGGATCAGCACCACGCTGATGCCCCCGCGACGCGCTGCGAGCAGCTTCTCCTTGAGGCCACCGATCGGCAGCACCTCGCCGCGCAGCGTGATCTCGCCGGTCATCGCCACCTCGGCACGGACCGGGATGTCGGTCAGCGCCGAGACCAGCGCCGTGCACATCGCGATTCCTGCGCTCGGCCCGTCCTTTGGCGTCGCGCCTTCAGGCACGTGGATGTGGATGTCGTATTTCTGGTGGAAGTCGGGATCCAGGCCGAGGACCCGCGCGCGGCTGCGCACCACGGTCAGCGCCGCCTGGATCGACTCGCGCATCACCTCGCCGAGATGACCGGTGTGGGTCAGTTTGCCCTTGCCCGGGACCATCGCCGACTCGATGGTCAGCAGTTCACCGCCGACCTCGGTCCACGCCAGGCCGGTCACCTGGCCCACCTGATCGTTGACATCGGCCTTGCCGAAGCGGAAGCGTGGCACGCCGAGGTAGCGTTCGAGCACGGCCGGGGTGACGCGGATTTGCGTCCCTTCCTTCTTGTCATCCTTGAGCAGGATTTCCTTGACCACCTTGCGCGAGACCTTGGCCACCTCGCGCTCGAGGTTGCGCACGCCCGCCTCGCGGGTGTAGTGGCGGATCATGTCGCGCACCGCGGGCACGGTGATCGCCAGTTCCTTCTCCTCGAGGCCGTTGTTCTGCATTTGCTTCGGGATCAGGTAGCGCCGCGCGATCTCCGTCTTTTCGTCCTCGGTGTAACCCGGCAGGCGGATCACCTCCATGCGGTCGAGCAGCGGCCCGGGGATGTTCAGCGTGTTGGCGGTGGCGACGAACATCACGTCGGAGAGGTCGAAGTCGACCTCGAGGTAGTGGTCGTTGAAGGTGTGGTTCTGCTCCGGGTCGAGCACCTCGACATCTTGTCGATCTCGTCGAGCAGGAACAGCGGGTTGCGCACGCCGACCTTGGACATGTTCTGGATGATCTTGCCCGGCAACGAACCGATGTAGGTGCGCCGGTGGCCGCGGATCTCGGCCTCGTCGCGCACCCCACCGAGCGACATGCGCACGAACTTGCGGCCGGTCGCACGGGCGATCGACTGGCCGAGCGAGGTCTTGCCGACACCCGGAGGACCGACCAGGCACAGGATCGGGCCCTTGATCTTGCGCACCCGGTGCTGCACCGCCAGGTACTCGAGGATGCGCTCCTTGACCTTCTCGAGCCCGTAGTGGTCGGTCTCGAGCACCGACTCGGCCTTGGGCAGGTCGCGCAGCACCTTGCTGCGCTTCTTCCACGGCACGCTGACCAGCCAGTCGACGTAGTTGCGCACCACGGTCGCCTCGGCAGACATCGGCGACATCATCTTGAGCTTGTTGAGTTCGGCGGTGGCCTTGGCCTTCGCCTCCTTGCTCATGCCGGCCTTCTCGATCTTCTGTGCCAGCTCCTCGGCCTCGTTCGGCGCATCCTCGAGCTCACCGAGCTCCTTCTGGATCGCCTTCATCTGCTCGTTGAGGTAGTACTCGCGCTGGCTCTTCTCCATCTGGCGCTTGACCCGACCGCGGATCCGCTTCTCCATCTGCAGGATCTCGACCTCGGACTCCATCAGCCCCATCAGGTGCTCGAGACGCTGCTGCACGTGGCCCATCTCGAGGACGACCTGCTTCTCCTCCAGCTTGAGCGTCATGTGCGCGGCGATGGTGTCGGCCAGGCGCCCGAGATCCTCGATGCCCTGCAGCGAGGTCAGGATCTCGGGTGGGATCTTCTTGTTGAGCTTGACGTACTGCTCGAACATGCCGAGCGCCGAACGCAGCAGCACCTCGGCCTCGCGCTCGACCAGCTGCCCGGTCTCGGCGATCGGCGAGATCTCCGCGGCGAAGTAGGGATCGGTGGCCACGTAGTCGTGCACCATCGCGCGCCGCTCGCCCTCGACCAGCACCTTGACCGTGCCGTCGGGAAGCTTGAGCAGCTGCAGCACCGTCGCCAGCGTGCCGATCGGGTGGATGTCAGCGACCGACGGGTCGTCGATCTCGGCGCTCTTCTGCGAGACCAGCAGGATCTGCTTGTCGTTGCCAAGCGCCTCGTCGAGCGCCTTGATCGACTTGTCGCGCCCGACGAACAGCGGGATCACCATGTGGGGGAAGACCACCACGTCGCGCAGCGGCAACACGGGCGTCACGAAGCGCTCGTCCTCGACGACGGACACGGGGGCGTCAGACTCGGCCATGAAAGGCTCCTAGGGTCGTTGGGCGGGGTCGCGCGACAGCGTCACGCGGCGTCACGGGCGGGCGGTGCGGGACTCAGTCCGCGGCGATCCGCTGGCGCTCGATCCCCTCGTAGATCATGTAGGGCTTCGACTCGCCGGTCACAACCGACTCATCGATCACCACCTTGCCGACGTTCTCCATCGACGGCAGGTCGTACATCGTGTCGAGCAGGATCTGCTCGAGGATGGTGCGTAGACCGCGGGCGCCGGTCTTGCGTTCCATCGCCTTGCGCGCGGTGGCGCGCAGCGCGTCCTCACGGAACTCGAGGTCGACCCCCTCCATGCGGAACAGCTTGCCGTACTGCTTGGTCAGGGCGTTGCGCGGCTCGGTCAGGATGCGCACCAGCGAGTCCTCGTCGAGCTCCTCGAGCGTCGCGACGACCGGCAGGCGGCCGACGAACTCGGGAATCAGGCCGTAGCGGATCAGGTCCTCGGGCTCGACGTGACCGAGCAACTCGCCGACGCTGCGCTGGTCGTCCTTGGCCTTGACCTCGGCCGAGAAGCCGATGCCGCCCGTCTCCGAGCGCTGACGGATGATCTTGTCGAGGCCATCGAAGGCGCCGCCGACGATGAACAGGATGTTGGCGGTATCGACCTGCAGGAACTCCTGCTGCGGGTGCTTGCGCCCACCCTGCGGCGGCACGGAGGCAACCGTGCCCTCGATCAGCTTGAGCAGCGCCTGCTGCACGCCCTCGCCGGAGACGTCGCGGGTGATCGACGGGTTGTCGGACTTGCGCGAGATCTTGTCGATCTCGTCGATGTAGACGATGCCGGTCTGCGCCTTGTCGACGTCGTAGTCGCACTTCTGCAGCAGCTTCTGGATGATGCTCTCGACGTCCTCGCCAACGTAGCCCGCTTCGGTCAGCGTGGTCGCATCGGCGATCGTGAACGGCACGTTGAGCAGCCGGGCGAGGGTCTCGGCGAGCAGCGTCTTGCCGGGACCTGGTCGTCCTCACCCTCGCTCTCGGCGTTCAGGCGCTTGTAGTGGTTGTAGACCGCGACCGACAGGGTCTTCTTCGCGCGCTCCTGACCGATCACGTAGTCGTTCAGGATGTCGTTGATTTCCTTCGGCTTTGGCAGCTCGCTGCCGGCCTCGGCCGCGGGCCGCTCCTGCATCTCCTCGCGGATGATGTCGTTGCACAGTTCCACGCACTCGTCGCAGACATAGACCGACGGCCCGGCGATCAGCTTGCGCACCTCGTGCTGGCTCTTGCCACAGAACGAGCAATAGAGCAGCTTGCCGTCGTCCTTGCCGTTGGAGTCGTCGCTCATCGGGTCACCCTATCTGGTCCGGATATGGACTGAAGATGCGGACTTTCAGCACGGAATGCAAGGCCGCCCGGGTCGCGAATTGCGCCAGGTCATGCGGGACCCGTCGTACGCGTCCAAATGGACGCGCCAGGCCGCCGGCTTGCCTGCCTCTGATGGGAAAACCGAGGGAGTTCGAGCGGGAGCGAATCAGCCGTCTTTCTCGGGCTCGCGTGCGCTCAGGACCTGATCGATCAGGCCGTACGCCTGCGCCTCCTCCGAGCTCATGAAATAGTCGCGGTCGGTGTCCTTCTTGACCTTGTCGAGCTCCTGCCCGGTGTGGTCGGCGAGGATGCGGTTGAGACGGTCGCGGGTGTTGAGCATCTCGCGGGCGTGGATCTCGATGTCCGCGGCCTGCCCCTGCATGCCGCCGAGCGGCTGGTGGATCATGACCCGCGAATGCGGCAGGCAGTAACGCTTGCCGTGGGCACCGCCGGCGAGCAGCAGCGCACCCATGCTCGCCGCCTGGCCGATGCACATGGTGCTGACGTCGGGCTTGACGAACTGCATGGTGTCGTAGATCGACAACCCCGAGGTGACCACCCCACCCGGCGAGTTGATGTAGAGGTGGATGTCCTTGTCCGGGTTCTCCGCCTCCAGGAACAGCAGCTGGGCAACGACCAGGTTGGCGACGTGGTCCTCGACCGGGCCGACCAGGAAGATCACCCGCTCCTTGAGCAGGCGCGAGTAGATGTCGTAGGCACGCTCGCCACGCGCCGTCTGCTCGA
>JAACFL010000033.1 GCA_009937385.1 Gammaproteobacteria bacterium
GACGCCGAGGAGCGGCGCAAGATCATCGACTACCTGAAGACCGAGCTGGCCAACTAGCCGCGCGATAAATACTGCCAGGGAGGGCGGTAAGGCACGTCAGTCGAGCATCCCCAACGCCTTGACGAAAAAGTCGCGCGCACCGAAGTTGCCCGACTTGAGCGCCAACGCGAGGTGCGGATCATCGAGGGTCTCGGTCCACGGCACCCCGGGATCGATCTCCGGACCGATGCGCAGCGCGCGCACGCCGAGGGCGGACACCACCGCGCCCGAGGTCTCGCCGCCGGCAACCACCAGCCGCCGCCAGCCTGCTTCGACGAGCTGTTGGGCGATGGTGCCGAAGGCCTCCTCGACCAGCAGCCCGGCCCGATCGCGGCCGTGCCGCGCCTGGGTCGCCGCCACCTCTTCCGGGTCGGCGGACGCGTAGACCAGCAGTGGCGTCGCCGGGGCCTGGGTCCGCGCCCACGCGATGGCCTCCGCCGCGACCGGTTCGCCGGCCGCGAGCCGGTCGACGTCGAGTTTGAGATTCGGCCAGTGCTCACGGGCGTAGGCGACCTGGCCACGGGTCGCCTGGGAGCAGCTCCCGGCGAGCACCAGCGCCGGGCCGCTCGCGTCCGGCAGGTCGGCGGGACGGGGCTCACCGAGCAGGCCGCGGCGACGGAAGTTGCCCGGCAGTCCGAGCGCCAGTCCGGAGCCGCCGGTGATCAGCCGGTGGTCGGCCGCGGCGGCGCCGAGGGTCAGCAGGTCCTCGTCGGTGAGCGCGTCGGCGATACCGTAGCCAACGCCCTCGTCACGCAGCCCGGCGATCGCGACATGGGTCGCCTCGACCCCGGCCGAGACCGCTGGGTAGGGCAGCAGGCCGACCCGTTTCTTCGACTGCGCCGACATCAGCCGCACCAGCTGCGAGTCGCGCATCGGCGTCAGCGGGTGGTCCTTCATCGACGACTCCTCGAGCAGCAGGCCGCCGACGAACAGGTGGCCCATGTAGACCGAGCGGTCGTTGGCGGGAAACGCCGGGCAGACGAGTGCGAAGTCGTCGTCGAGGGCGTCGAGCAGGGCGTCGGCGACCGGGCCGATGTTGCCTTCGGCGGTCGAATCGAAGGTCGAGCAGTACTTGAAGAAGATCTGTTCGGCACCCTGTTCACGCAGCCAGGCGAGTGCCGCCAGCGAATCCGCAACGGCGTTAGCGACTGGCGTGGTGCGCGATTTCAGAGCCACCACGACCGCCTCGGCATCGCCGAGGTCGACCGGTGACCCGGGCACACCGATCACCTGCACCGCGTGCATGCCCTGGCCGACCAGCGTGTTGGCGAGGTCGGTCGCGCCGGTGAAGTCGTCGGCAATCGCGCCGAGCAGGACCGCCATCTCAGGCCGTACCTTCGGGTTGCAGCGTGATCACGCGGATCTGGTCGGTGGTGCCGGGCTGCTGGTGGTAGCCGGCGGTGGCGACCAGCAGGTCGCCGTCGGCGAGCATGCCGCGGGAACGGCCGGCGGCGATCGCGAACGCGATCTTGTCACGGTCGGCGAGGTCGGGCGGGCAGAGGAACGGGATGATGCCCCAGTTCATGGCCAGCCGGCGCGCGGCGAGCGGCGAGCCGGTGACCGCGAGGATCGGGCACTCGGGACGGTGCTTGGAGACCAGGCGCGACGTGAATCCGGTGGTGGTCAGGCTGATGATGGCGCGCGCGCCAAGGTGGGTCGCCATCTGCACCGCAGCTTGGCCAACCGCCTCGGTGATGACGTTGGCCGGGTTGGGACGGCTCTTCTGCAAGTGGCCGTATTCTCCGAGGTAGGCCTCGGCCTTGAGCGCCAGTGCGGCCATCGTTGCCACCGCCTCGACCGGGTAGCGGCCCATCGCGGTCTCGCCGGAGAGCATCACCGCCGAGCTGCCGTCGAGGATCGCGTTGGCGACATCGCTTGCCTCGGCGCGCGTCGGCTTCGGATTGCGCTCCATGGAGTCGAGCATCTGGGTCGCGGTGATCACCGGCTTGCCGTTGTAGACGGTGGTACGGATGATCATCTTCTGCGTGCCGGGCACCTCGGCCAGCGGCAGCTCCACGCCGAGATCGCCGCGCGCGACCATGGTGCCGTTGGCGGCCGTGACGATGGTCTCGAGGTTGTCGACGCCGCGCCGGCTCTCGATCTTGGCGATGATCGGGATTTTCGCGTCGTGGGCGCGCTGGATGCGGCGGATGGCCTGCACGTCGCCGGCCGACTGGATGAACGACGCCGCGATGTAGTCGACGTCGTGCGCGACCGCGAACTCGATCTCGTCGACGGTGTTCTGGTGCACCTGCGGGTCGTCGAAGCCGAGCGACAGCGGCGAGTCCGGAAGGTTGATGCTCTTGCGCGGGTGCAGCGTGCCACCGACCACGACCCGACAGACCAGCGTGTCACCCTCGCGGGCCTCGGCGCGCAGTTCGAGAGCGCCGTCGTCGATCAGCACGCAGTGTCCCGGCTGCACCTCGTCGGCCAGGCGCGGGTAGGAGACGCCGACACCCTCGACATCACCCTCGCGGCTGTCGCCGTAGAGGCGGAAGGTCGCTCCGGGTTCCAGTGTCACCGTCGGTTCGACCAGCGTGCTGGTGCGCACCTCGACGCCGCGTGTGTCGATCATGGTCGCGACGAAGGCGTCGCACTCCTCGGCGGCCTTGCGCACCATCTCCAGGCGCCGTGCGTGTTCGTCGACGTCGCCGTGCGAGAAGTTCAGGCGCGCGACGTTCATGCCGGCATCGATCATCGCCTTGAGCGTGGCGAGGTCGTCGCAGGCCGGTCCGATGGTGGCGACGATCTTGGTCTTTCTCGGCGTGGGTCGGGCGGGCATCGGTCGAATCCTGTCGGGGACTGTTGTGAAGGAACGCGTGGGGCAGAGCATAGCCGATGACCTGCCTCAAGCGGTGGCGAGAAATGGCATGCAAATCTGCCGCATGTCGTGGAGAATCGGTTCGCCCATACATCCATCACCTCGTGCCAGGTCGGCGTGAGGCTGGAAGGAGACCCCGCATGTCCAAGCGTATTCTGACACCCGTCCTGTTCCTGCTGATGGTCGCGTTCGTGAGCCCCGTGTTGGCGGCCTCCCCAGCCGAGGAGCGCGCCGAGATCGACAAGGCTGCTGCCAAGGTCCTGAACGACCTCTACAAGGAGCAGCCCAGCGCGAAGAAGGCGGTCAACGCCGCCGTTGGCTACGCGGTCTTCAGCAACTTCGGCATGAAGATCTTTTTCGCCGGTGGTGGCTCGGGGAAGGGCTACGCGGTCGGTGGCGGAAAGAAGACCTACATGAAGATGCTCGAGGTGCAGGCCGGCCTCGGTCTCGGCGTCAAGAAGTTCGGCCTGGTCTGGGTCTTCAACAGCAAAAGTGCCTACGACCAGTTCGTCAACTCCGGCTGGGAGGTCGGTGGCCAGGCGTCGGCCGCGGCCAAGCACGAGGACCAGGGTGATGCGTTCCAGGGCGCGATCGCCATCGCCGATGGCGTATTCCTCTACCAGATCACCGAGTCGGGCCTCGCCGCCGAGCTGACGGTCAAGGGCACCAAGTACTACAAGGACGACGACCTGAACTGAAGCGGCGCGCGGCCCCGCTCAATGCGGGGTCGGGATCCAGCCCCGGTCGGCCATCGTCGCCTGGTCGTCGTACTGATCAGAAAGGCTGCGCTTGGGCAGCTTGACCCTGGGCTCTTTCGGTGGCTTGAACGGGAACTGCGCGAGCAGGTGGGTGATGACGTTCAGCCGTGCCCGGCGCTTGTCGTCGGAGCGCACGACATGCCACGGTGCCCACTCGGTGTCGGTGGCGTCGAACATGGTGTCGCGCGCGCGCGAGTAGGCGTACCAGCGGCGGCGTGATTCCAGGTCCATCGGACTGAGCTTCCACTGCCGACGTGGGTCGTCGATGCGCTTGTTGAAGCGTGCCAGCTGCTCGGACTCGCCCACCTCGAGCCAGTACTTGATCAGGCAGATGCCATTGTCGGTGATGGTCTTCTCGAACTCGGGGCACTGGAACAGGAAGCGCGCATGCTGCTCCTCGTTGCAGAAGCCCATGACGATCTCGACGCCGGCGCGGTTGTACCAGCTGCGGTCGAAGATGGTCACTTCGCCACCGGCAGGGAAGTGTGCCAGGTAGCGCTGGATGTAGAGCTGGCTCTTCTCACGGTCGGAGGGCGCCGGCAGCGCCACGGTGCGGAACACGCGTGGACTGACCCGCTCGGTCAGCGCCTTGATGGTGCCGCCCTTGCCGGCCGCATCTCTACCCTCGAAGACAACGATCACGCGTTGCCTGGTCTCCTTGATCCACGACTGCAGGTGACAGAGTTCGGCCTGCAACGGGCGCAGCGCGGCCTCGTAGTCGCGGCGCTTCATCGATTTCGTTGCTGGGGCCGCCGAGTCCTTTCGCCGGGCTTTCTTCTGCTTTGATTTGTCCTGCTTCGCCATGCCGCTGGCTCCTACGGTGGTGATTGGGCTTGAGCTTAGTTCATGCCCACGGCGGTGGACTCTGGGCGGTGCGGACAGATGACGAATAGGAACATCGTGATTGTCATGAAGAAGCTACTCTTGGGCGACCTGGCGCGAGGGCCGGGTTCAACCCGCAGGAGGCTGATTGGTTGCGGATTCGGGCGCGTCGCGCGAGAACGGGATTGAATCTGGCGCGATGGCGCCACCGGAGATGATGAAGTTCATCGCTTCGTCGATGGTCCAGTTGGTCGAGACCAGGTCGTCGACCGGCACCACCTCGAGGTAGCCGCTGGTCGGGTTCGGCGTCGTCGGCACGTAGACCGCGGCGAGCTGCTGGCCGGTGTGTTGGTCGATGAGCGTGCGGGTGACCAGGCCGACGGTGCGCATGCGCTCGGTGGGGAAGCTGATCAGCACCACCCGCTCGACGTTCTCCGGCTTGGTCTGCAGCACGCCGACGAGTTTCTTGACCGCGCCGTAGACCGACTGCACCAGAGGCAGCCGTGCGACCAGCGACTCCAGCGCGTGCAGGATCTGCGCGCCAATCACGCGCCCGGCGACCACGCCGAGCACGTAGATAGCCACCACCACGATCACCACCGCGAGCAGGTCGTCGAACCACGGCTGGCGGAACAGCACCGACAGCACCGGGGTTTCCTCACCGAGATCCTTCTGGATCGCCCGCACCACCGGCTGGCCGAACTGCGAGAGCAGCTTGAACAGGAACTGGAACAGCCAGAGGGTGATCGCCAGCGGGATCACCGTCAGCAGGCCGGCGATGAAGTTGCGCTTGAAGTTCAACGTGCCGTGTTTGCCGCTCGCCATGGGGGGGCTCCGGGGTGGTGGATGCGGCGGACGATAGCGCGTCACCTGAGGGGCGTAAACCACGGCTGCCGGACTGCTAACATCCATGTTTCTGATCTGCACCGAGTCTGCCGTGGCCGTGCCAACCGACGACGCACCGCAACCCGACCGGACGATGCTCGCCTCGCTCGTCGCGGCCGGCCTGGTCGATGACCCGTCCGAGGCGACGTTCGAGCCGCTGACCGGCGGGGTCTCTTCCGACATCTGGAAGGTGACGACGTCGCGGCAGGTATTCTGCGTCAAGCGCGCGCTGGCGCAGCTCAAGGTCGAGGCCGAGTGGCTCGCCCCGGTCGAGCGCAACCGCTTCGAGGTCGCCTGGTACGAGATCGCCGGGTCGATCGTGCCCGGCACGGCGCCCGAGGTGCTGTTCCACGACGACACGGCGATGCTCTGCGCGATGACCTACCTCGATCCGGCCTGCCACCGGCTGTGGAAGAGCGAGCTGCGCGACGGGCACGCTGACACGGACTTCGCGGCCGAGGTCGGCCGCCGGCTCGCGGCGATCCACGCGGCGACCGCCGGCAGCGTCGAGGTCGCAGCTCGCTTTCCCCGCGACGACATCTTCCACGCCATCCGCCTCGAGCCCTACCTCGAGGCGACCGCCACCAGGCATCCCGACCTGCGCAGGGCGCTGTTCGGTCTGAGCGAGCGGACCGCAGCGACCCGGCTGGCGATGATCCACGGTGACGTCAGCCCGAAGAACATCCTCGTCGGGCCGGACGGCCCGGTGTTCCTGGATGCCGAGTGTGCGTGCATCGGCGATCCCGCGTTCGACCTGGCGTTCTGCGCCAATCATCTGTTGCTGAAGTCGTTGTGGAATCCCGCGGCACGTGACGGTTTCAACGCGTCGTTCACCGCGCTCGCGCGCACCTACCTCGCTGGCATCACCTGGGAACCGGCTGCCGATCTGGAGGCGCGTGCCGCGAGCCTGCTCGCCGGGCTGTTCCTGGCGCGGGTCGACGGCAAGTCGCCGGTCGAGTACGTCACCAACGAGGCCGACCGTGAGCGCGTGCGCCGCTGTGCGCGGCCGTTGGTGATCAACCCGGCGAGCACGCTCGACGCGGTGCTTGCCGCATGGAACGAGGATCTGGACCGATGAGCGATACCATCGCCGAACTTCTTGGCCGCCGTGTATGGGACTCGCGCGGACGGCCGACCGTCGAGGCCGAGGTGCGTACCGAGGGCGGTGCGATCGGCCGCGCCATCGCCCCGGCCGGCGCGTCGACCGGCAGTGCAGAGGCGGTCGATCGGCGTGACGGTGGCGAGGCCTTTGGAGGTCTCGACGTGCGCGGCGCACTCGCGGCGGTCAACGGCGAGCTCGCCGCCCTGCTGCGTGGGCGGTCGGCATCCGACCAGGCCGGCATCGACGCGGCGATGGTCGATCTCGACGGCACCCCCAACCGCGCGCGCCTCGGTGGCAACGCGCTGGTCGCGACCTCGATGGCGGTCGCGCACGCCGCCGCCGCGGCGCAGGGTCAGCCGTTGTGGCGCCACCTTGCCGGTGACAAAGACGACCTGCTGTTGCCGCTGCCCGAGATCCAGGTGTTCGGTGGCGGGGCACATGCCGGGCGGCGCGTCGACGTGCAGGATTTCATGGTCATCGCGGTCGGCGCAGCGGACTACGCGCAGGCACTCGACTGGACCGCCGAGGTCTACCGTGCCGCTGGGACGTTGATGGCCGAGGCGGGAAAACTGCAGGGCGTGGCCGACGAGGGCGGCTTCTGGCCGGCGTTCGACGGCAACGAGGAGGCGCTCGACTACGTCGTGCGCGCCATCGAGCGGGCCGGTCTGACGCCGGGCGACGACGTGGCGATCTCGCTCGACATCGCCGCGACCGACTTCGGCCGTGCGGGGCGCTACACGCTCGCCCGCGACGGGCGCGAGGTCGACAGCGACGCGCTGGCCGAAATGCTGCTCGGCTGGCTGGAGCGTTACCCGGTCGTGTCGATCGAGGATCCACTCGGCGAGGACGACGCCGAGGGCCTGGCGCGTTTCACCGCGGCGGCGGGGACGGGGATCGAAGTGGTGGCCGACGACTTCATCTGCACCGACGCGCAGCGGATTCGTGAAGGCGCGGCAGCCGGCGCGTGCAATACCGCACTGATCAAGCCGAACCAGGCCGGCACGCTGAGCGAGGCGCTCGCTGCGCTCGATGCCGCACGTGCCGCCGGCTGGGAATCCATCGTCTCGGCGCGATCGGGCGAAAGCGAGGACGTCACGATCGTCCACCTCGCCGTCGGTTGGGGCGCGAAACAGCTGAAGGTGGGTTCGTTCGCGCGTTCCGAGCGGATGGCGAAATGGAACGAGGGTTTACGCATCGCTGAGGCGCTCGGCCAGCAGGGTGGGCGGTTGCCGCCGCGGGATGCCTTTCCCTGGGGACGTTGATTCTTGCGACCGACAGCGTCGCAGAAAAAGCGGTTCTCGGATTCCTGTGTGAACGTTTCGTTGAACTGACGTTCGACCAGCGAGGGCGACTTCGTCGTGGGTCGGGCTTCAGCCCGACATGTTTTAGTTCATGACTCGAATGTCTTATTGGACTGAAGTCCGATCCACAACTGTCTGGTCCAGACAGCACCCGGAAATGATCGAAGGCCCCCGTGGGGGCCTTCGTGGTGCCAGACGCGTCTGCAGGGGAAGTTTCAGGCGCGACCGTTGGCGTCGAACTCGATGCTGGCGGTGTCCTGGTCGCTCGACATCGTTGGGGTCGGAGCCGGATGGTCGGCGCGGCCGCTCAGGGTCTGCCCGTCATAGGGCTGGCCGACGGATGGCACCACCCAGGAGAAGTCGCCAGCACGGTCTTCGGCAAGGGCGAAACCGGAAAGGCTCAGGCTCAGTACGGCAATTGAAATCAGCTTTTTCATCAAGGTCTCCAGATGGTTTGGAACTATGCAGGCACGTCATCCGTGCTTACTGAAGGAGACCCAGCACACGTAGAAAATATTTCACGCATGCCGAGAAATAAATCAAATATCACGGAATCATCACACCCGGCTCGATCGGGGCAGGCCGCCTTGCCAGGCGCGCAGGTTGGCGGGAGGACAACGTTCAGCGCGCTCCGGCGGCAACGAGCCTGTCCACCATCTCCATGTAGCCGCGGGCGCGGGCCAGCGCGAGCGGGGTCTGGTTACTGCCGTCCGCGAGGTTGGGATCGGCGCCCGCGTCGAGCAGCAGGCCGAGCGTCCGCAGGTGGTCGGGCCCACCGTCGCCGAGGACGATCGATTCGATCAGCGCCGTCCAGCCGAGGTTGTTGATGTGATCGAGCGGTGCGCCAGCAGCGATCAGCGTGTCGACGACGTCGGCGTGTCCGAGGTGCGCGGCGGCGATCAATGCCGTGCCGTCGTAGGGGCTGGTGATGTTGTCGGCCCGGCCGCCGAGCTCGAGGGCGAGCTGCAGCGTGGGCAGGTCATCGGCGACCGCGGCGATGGTGACGGTGTCGTAGCGCTGGTAATCGAACGCATTGGAATCGGCACCGGCCTCGACCAGGGCGCGCATGGCGGCGTGTTCGCCTCGATAGGCCGCGACGTGCAGCGGCGTGCGTCCGCGTCCGTCGCGCACGTCCGTCTCGGCACCCTGGGCCAGGAGTTCTGCGAGCCGCATTCCGTCGCCATCGACCACCGCGCGGAACAGACCGCCGTATGCCGCGCGTTCCGACATGCTTGGGGCGACCTGGGCGCCAGCCAATGGCGCCAACATGGCGAACAGCACGAGTGCACAGGCGGGGCCAGCGAATCGACTCCATGGCATTGGGCACCTCACAGGTAGGGACTGAACAGGCGTGCGATGCCGTCGCGCAGGCGCATCGGCAGCGGCCGGGCGTTGACCGCGTCCAGGGTCAATTGCCGCCCTGAGGCCACCTTGGCGTCGAGCAGCCGGTCGAGTTCCGCGACCAGGTCGAGATCGTAGCACTCGACGTTGAACTCGAAGTTCAGGCGCAGGCTGCGTGCGTCCCAGTTGCACGAGCCGAGGAAGGTCCAGGCGTCGTCGACCAGCATCAGCTTGGTGTGGTCGAACGGCGGTGGGGTCTCGATGACGCGTACTCCGGACGGCAGCAGCAGGCCCATCTGGGCCATCGAGGCCCAGTGCACGAAGCGCAGGTTGGGACGCTTGGGCACGATCACCTCGACATCGACGCCGCGCAGTGCCGTGGTGTTCAGGGCCGCGATCAGCGTCGGGTCAGGAAGGAAGTAGGGCGTGCAGATGCGCACCCGTCGCTCGGCCTCGGCCAGTGCGCCGAGCAGGACCTGGCGGATGGTCTCGAAGTCCTCATCCGGCCCGTCGACGACACCGCGTGCGAGCGTCCCATCGACGGGTGGCAGGGCCGGGTACCAGGCTTCGACCGGCAGCGCTTCGTGCGCCGTGAAATCCCAGTCCAGCGCGAAGGTGTCGACCAGGTGGCGCACCACCGGTCCTTCGAGCAGGAAGTGCATGTCGTGCACCGGGTATGGCGGATCGAGGTGCAGCAGGCAGCCTTCGCGGATGTTCATGCCACCGGTGAAGCCGAGCCGTCCGTCGACGACCAGCAGCTTGCGGTGGTTGCGCAGGTTCAGGTAGGGATTGCGCCACGGCAGTGCCGACTCGAGGAACGCCTCGGCGCGGACGCCTCGCCGACGCAGCTCCCGGGTCACTGGCGGACGGCTGTAGCGCTTGCCGACGCCGTCGATCAGCACGCGCACGTCGACGCCCCGCTCGTGCGCCGCGACCAGCGCCTCGATGAACCGCTTGCCGGCACGGTCGTGGTCGAAGATGTAGGTGGCCAGGCCGATGCTTTGCTCAGCCTCGTCGATCGCCTGCAGCATCGCCGGGTAGGCGACGTCGCCGTCAGGCAACGGCACGACCCGGTTGCCCGTGGTCAGTGGCACGCCCGCGACCTGGTCGACCAGCCGCGCGATCGGCGCCAGCTCGACGTGCCCCTGGTGCTCGCTGACGGTGCTGCTGTCGCAGGACGTGGCGGGCGGTCGTCCCTCGCCGTGACGCAGCCGCGCCGCGCGCCGCTCGATGCGGTTGATGCCGAGCAGGGCGTAAAGCAATGAGCCGACCAGCGGTGCGAGCCAGACCAGCCCGCTCCAGCCGATCGCCGAACCGACGTCGCGCTTGTTGAGCACGATGTGGCCGATCAGTGCCAGCGCCACAGCGCGCTCGACCAGGACCAGGCCGGCAAACCAGATTCCATCCATCGCTGTACCACCCTCCACTACAAGAGTAGTCACTCGAGAGGTGACATGGCCGCCCATGACCTGATGGCATGCCCTGCCTGGAACCGGCCCGTCATTCAACGACCGGGGAAGCCGACCACGAAGATCGGTGGGACTTGGAAGGATCGAGATGCGGGTGCGTACGGCCGGGAACCCACGGCGACCGCGTTCCCCGAGAAAAGGACGTTGCCGGGGCGCCAGTGTCCCCCCGTTTCACCATCGGGACCTGCAAGGCCAGGGACGCCGAGCCCATCGCCAAGGCGGTCATGGCCTCGCAATGGGGCACGAGGCCCCGGCCGCCACGACACCCGCTTCTGGATCCCCTGCCAGAACAAGGTCAAGCACGGCACGCTGGCCAATCGCGCCACCGACTCGACCAGGAAGAAGAGCTTCTTGCTCCGGGTCCTGCGCTTCGCCGGCCTCCTATGGCGCCTGCTCAGAGTGGCAGCTTGACCGTGCGCAGCGTGACCAGCATGAACTGGTCACGGTCGAGCGCCCCCTCGGCATCGAGTTGCGTGGCCAGTTCCTCGATCATGGCCCTGTTGACCGGGGCGTCGAGCAGGTCGAGCAGGCGGCAGCGCACGAAGGCGTGCAGCGTTTCCTGCTGGCGTTCGCTGTCACACAGGCGTTCGAGGATCGCGCCGGCGATGGCCTCCGCTTCGCCGGCCTCGGCTCGAGCGTCGAGATAACATTCGACGGCCAGGCCGCCGGCCAGTGCCACCTCGGCACGCTTGAGCGCCGGTATGAACTGGCGCTCCATGTCGAGCCGCTCGAGGTCGAGCCCGTAGCGCAGCGTGTCGAGCAGCTCGTGGCCGCTCTCGGGCGGCTCGAGCCGGAGTTCGTTGACGCGCAGCCCGTGCAGGTGGGCGACGACGGCGAACGCCGCCTCGCGCAGCGCGGTGGGGGAGGCGACCGCATCGCTCATCGGGGTCGTTCCACGCAGGGTCTGACAGCGTCTTTCATCGGGTCCGATTGTAACGCGCGCTTGGTGCCGGCCCGGCCATGGGCTAGCTTTAGGCAGGCAGTCCACCGCCACCGGCCATGTATGGAACAGCGCATGCCCTTCGATCTCGATTCGTTCCTGCCCCCGGATGATCCGGCCACCAGCCACGCAAGGCTGGCACGGCTCAGTTTCGCCATGCAGCTGGCCGGCACCCTGGCGGACCTCGCCCACGACCTGCGCAGTCCACTGCACGGCCTGACGATGGCCGTGTCGCTCCTCGAGCAGGGCGCGGAGCAGGCCGCGGTGCGTGACTCGGCAGGCAAGCTGATGCAGGGGGCGACCGAACGCGTGGAGCAGCTCCTGGGCGGCCTCGATTTCCCCGATTTCAGCGAACGCGAGCCGCGACCGCTGGTGCTCGGTGAGCTGGTCGAGCGCACGCTGACGTTGTGGCCACTGCGGCCGCACACCAAGCGACAACCGATTGCGGTCGACCTGCCGATGTCGCTGCCGGCCGTCCGCGCGAGCGACGCGGCGTTGCGTACGGCCCTGCTGCAACTGCTGCTCAACGCCTGCGAGGCGCAGGCCGATCAGGAGACCGCGCCGGTCGAGCTCAGCGCGGTGCCGGACGGGGAGTGGGTCGAGATTTGCGTGCGCGACCACGGGCCGGGCTTCGCCGGGTTGACGGTCGAGGAGGCCTTTCAACCGGGTGTGACGACACGCGCGCGGGACACCCACCTCGGCATCGGACTCGGCCTCGCGCGTGACCTGCTGGACGAGATCGACGCCGGGTTGGAAGTGGCACCCGCGGGCGATGGAACCGGCGTGGTCGCGCGGTTGAGGGTGCCGGCGCTGGCCTGAACTCAGGCGTGGCCCGGGGGATGGGCCAGGGCGTCGTTGAGCGCGCGCAGCAGTTTCTCACCGTCGATCGGTTTGCGCAGCACGTCGCAGTAGGCCATGCGGGTTTCGCGGATGCGCGCCTCGGAGGTGTCACCGGTCATGAACACCACCGGCACCTCCCGGTCGAGCAGCGTGCGCACCCGCTGAACCACCTGGGCGCCATTCTCGCTGCCGGGCAGGCGGAAGTCGGACAGGATGAGGTCGGGGGCCTCGTCGCTGTCGGACAGGCTAGCGTAGGCCTCTTCACCGCTGCTCGCTGTGCGCACGTCGAAGCCCTTGAGCTTGAGGATCAGCGCGGTCGCCTCACGCACGTCGGGATCGTCCTCGATGAACAGCACGCGGGTGCCGGCAGGCGAGACTACGGGCTGGTCGGCGCGTTCGAGTGGGGCGAACGCGAGCGATGCTGCGTGCGGCACCTCGACTGCGAACACCGAACCGCGACCCGGCTCCGAGCGGACCGACACCGGGTGATCGAGCAGCGCCGCGATACGGCGCACGATCGACAGTCCCAGGCCCAGTCCGAACTTGCGCTGGCGTTGTGGATTGCCGAGCTGAACGTACTCGTCGAAGATCGCCTCGCGCGACTCTTCCGCGATCCCGGGACCGTTGTCCCAGACTTCGATACGTACCCGGCCGCTGCTGCGACGGCAGCCGACCAGCACGCGGCCGGACGTGGTATGGCGCACGGCGTTGGCGATCAGGTTGCCGACGATACGCGCCAGCAGACCGCGGTCGGAGTGGACGCGCAAGCGGGTCGCGACGTGACCGATGCGCAGGCCTTTCTCGGTCGCCAGTGGCTCGGCGTGCTTGACCAGGTCGCGCAGCAGGTCGTCGAGCGCAAAGTCGGCGAGTGTCGGTTGCACCTGGTTCATGTCCAGGCGCGCGACGTCGAGCAGGGTGTCGAGGATGTCGGTCAGCCCGTTGACCGCGTGACTCATTTTCTGGCCGATGGCCGCATGCAAGTCCACGTCTTCCGGCGTGGTGCTGGCGAGCGCGGTCAGGTGCATGCGCAGCGCCTGCAGCGGCTGGCGCAGGTCGTGGCTGGCGGCGGCGAGGAAGCGCGACTTGGTCTCGTTGGCGCTTTCCGCGGCTTCCTTGGCGACGCGCAGTGCGGTCTCGACCTGCTTGCGCGCCGAGATGTCCCGGATCGCGGCGGCAACGTGCGGGCCCTGTTTGGTGGCGATCGGGCTCAGGCTGATCTCGACCGGAATCTCGCGCCCGTCCGCGCCCTCGGCCCAGAGCTCCATGCCGGTGCCCATCGCTCGTGGATTGGGATTCGCCATATAGGCACGGCGGTGGGCGACATGGTAGTGGCGCAACCGCTCTGGCAGCAGCACCTCGACCGGCTGGCCGACGAGGCGTTCCGAGGCCTTGTCGAACATCGCATGGGCCTGCTCATTCGCGACCCGGATGATGCCATCTGCGTCAATGACGACCATGGCGTCGGGCGCGGTCTCGATGAAATCGCGGTAGGCAGAAAGGTCGGTCGGGGGCACAGCAGGCGCTCCATGCGAGGGTAATACTTGACTGGAACAGTAAGGTACTAGAGGAGACAGGGGCTGTCCACTGTCCCGCAGTACGATCGGTAGCGCGCTTGACTGGAGGCAACTCGAGGGCCGTGGTAGGATCACACGCCCTCGGAAGAGCGGCGGTATGCCCAAGCGATCTAATCGCAACATACTGATCGTAAAGGCTAAATAGCCATCGCTTTTGCCGGGTGACGATTTTGCTCGATGGTGACCCGCGCCGGTCCCCTCGCAACGCAAAGCTGTGAACCCCGTCAGGCCCGGAAGGGAGCAGCGGCAGCAGTGGTCGCGGGTGCCGGGGTGTGGCTGGTGCGGGTTGCCACCCTATTCAGACCGCGGCGGAGTGCCCCGATGAGCTACCAGGTCCTGGCCCGCAAGTGGCGCCCGCGCAGCTTCGCCGAACTGGTCGGCCAGGAGCACGTGGTCCAGGCGCTGGTCAACGCGCTCGAGCAGGGCCGCCTGCACCACGCCTACCTCTTCACGGGTACGCGCGGCGTCGGCAAGACCACCGTCGCGCGCATCCTCGCCAAGGCACTCAACTGCGAGTCGGGCGTTAGCGCCGAGCCGTGCGGGGAGTGCGGCAGCTGCCAGGAACTCGACGCGGGTCGCTTCATCGACCTGATCGAGGTCGATGCCGCGTCGCGCACCAAGGTCGAGGAGACCCGCGAGCTGCTCGAGAACGTGCAGTACACGCCGACCCGTGGCCGTTACAAGGTGTACCTCATCGACGAGGTGCACATGTTCTCGAACCACAGCTTCAACGCGCTGCTCAAGACGCTCGAGGAGCCGCCGCCGCACGTCGTCTTCCTGCTCGCGACGACCGACCCGCAGAAGCTGCCGCCGACCATCCTGTCGCGCTGCCTGCAGTTCAACCTCAAGCGCATGCCGCTCGAGCTCATCCTGGGTCAGTTCAGGCGCATCCTCGACGACGAAGGCATCGAATACGAGGTGCCGGCGCTCGAACAGCTCGGGCGCGCTGCCGACGGCTCGATGCGCGATGGCCTCAGCCTGCTCGACCAGGCGATCGCTTTCGGTGCCGGGCGCGTCAGCGAGGACGAGGTGCGCGCGATGCTCGGCGACATCGGCCTCGACCAGGCCGCGCCGCTGCTCGAGGCGCTGGCCGACGGCGACGCCGCCGCGCTGCTCGCTGCATTCGCGAAGCTGGTCGAGCGCGCCCCCGACTACGAGGCGCTGCTCGAGGCGCTGCTGCGCTTGCTGCACCGCATCGCCGTGGTCCAGGTCGAGCCCGGCGCCGACGACCCGGAAGCGGGAGATCATGAACTGGTGGCCGCGCTGGCCGGGCGCCTCCAGCCCGAGGACGTGCAGCTCTACTACCAGGTGGCGCTGCTCGGCCGACGCGACCTCGACCTCGCGCCCGACCCACGGCGCGGCTGCGAGATGACGCTGCTCAGGATGCACGCCTTCCGCCCCGACGCGGTCGCCGCGTCGTCACCAACCGGTGCCGAACCCGCGCGGCGCGTTCCGGCGAAGGCGGCGAGTTCCGCGCCGGCGCCCCAGGCGCAAGCACGTAGCACTGCGCCACCCGCCCCGGCGGCCAAGGGGGACGACGCCTGGCATGCCCGGGTCGCCCAGCTCAACCTCGGCGGCATGGCGCGCCAGCTCGCCAACCACTGCGCGGTGGTCCGCGAGGACGACGGCCAGGTGGTGCTGCGTCTCGAACCGGCCAGCGAGCAGCTGCGCACCCAGCGCAGCGAGAAGGCGTTGGAGCAGGCGCTCGGCGAGGCGCTCGGACGCGAGGTGCGCCTGACCATCGAGGTCGGGAAGGTCGAGTCCGAGACACCGGCCGCGCGCGACGCGCGCGAGGCCGACGAACGCCAGCAGGCCGCCGAGAAGTCGATCGCCAGCGACCCGCACGTGCAGGCGCTGCGCGAGGCGTTCGGTGCCGAGGTCGAGCCCGGCTCGGTGCGGCC
>JAACFL010000205.1 GCA_009937385.1 Gammaproteobacteria bacterium
CGCATCGCCTGCAGGCGTGCCGCCAGCTTGACCAGCACCACGCGCACGTCGTCGACCATCGCCATGAGCATCTTGCGCAGGCTCTCGGTGTGCCGTGCATGCGCCTCGGCGTCGCCTTCGGCGACCGCGTAATCGCGGATGGTGTCCATGCGCACCACGCCATCGACCAGGGTTGCGATATGCCGTCCGAAGGACTTGTGCACCTTTTCCAGAGGCAGGGTGCCGCGCGCCACGGGCGCGTGCAGCAGCGCCGCGCAGAGCGAATCGGTATCGAGGTGCAGGTCGGCCAGGATGTGCGCCACGTCGAGCGCGGCACGCAGGTCGTCGTCTTCGCCTGTGTCGAGGGCACTCTGCTCGAGGTGATGCCAGGCTGCAGCGACCTGTTCGGCATCGCAGTCGGGAGCCATCACCAGCAGCCCGGCGAGCCCCTCCCCGGCCTGGCCCCTGGTGTTCAGCGAGACCATGATGAAATCGCCACGCGGTACACGGGCCGGTCCGGTTGCCCCCTTCCGCTTGCGCGCGCCCGGGCGTAGGCTAGTCTCACGTCTGGAGGCCCCCTTCCCGTCGTGGGATCGTGGGAACGCCAGGAACCCGAAGGGGACAGGTCATGCCCAGCTACGAACCGCGCATCGGTGACTGGTATCGTAACCAACAGAAACAGACCTTCGAGGTGGTCGCCTACGACCCCGAGGAGGGCCTGGTCGAGATCCAGTACTTCGACGGCGACGTCGAGGAAATCGAGCTGGACGCATGGAACGAACTCGAGATCAACCCCGTCGACCCACCCGAGGACTGGTCGGGCCCCTTCGACGGCATCGGCCGCGAGGAGATGGGCGACGTCGAAACGGCGGTGTTCAACGGCAGCATCGATAACGTCCTCGACGACCTCGACCGCAACGACTGAGAGCTTCTGCGCCCCATCACGCCTCGACCTGACCGCGGCAGAGCGGGTAGGAAACCATCCCATCGGCGAGTTTCGGCTCGAACCAGGTCGACTTCGGCGGCATCACCTCGCCCGCGTCGGCCACCGCCATCAACTGTTCCAGCGTAGTCGGGTGGAGCGCGAAGGCGACCGCCATCCCGCCACCGTCCACGCGGCGCTCCAGCTCATCGAGCCCACGGATGCCACCGACGAAGTCGATGCGCTGATCCCTGCGCGGATCGTGGATGCCGAGCACCGGTTCGACCAGGTGGTCGGCGAGCAGGCTCACGTCGAGTCGCGACACCGGGTCGCCACTCTCCAGCAGGCGTGGGTCGAGACGCAGCCGGTACCACTGGCCCGGCAGGTACATGCCAAACTCTCCGCTGCGCTCCGGGCGTAGCGGCCCGTGACTGGGCGAGACCTCGAAACGCTCCGCCACGCGCTCGAGGAAGGCCTCGCGCGACAGGCCGTTGAGATCACGCACCACGCGGTTGTAGTCCAGGATGCGCAGCTCGTCGGCCTGGAACAGGACCGCGAGGAACCCCTCGCAGGCGCCGCTCCAGCCGGGTCCACCCCGCTCTCGGCGTTGCGCGGCGACCCGGGATGCCGCCGCCGAGCGATGGTGACCGTCGGCGATGTAGAGCGTGTCGACGGCCCCGGCAACGGCCGGGTCGAACAGCGCGCCGATCGCCGCGATCTGCTCGACCTCATCGATCACCCAGAAGGTGTGGCGCACACCGTCATCGGTGGTGACGTCCGCTGCGGATGGACCCACCACCACGCCTTCGATCAGCGCGCGCAGTCCTGAATGAACGCGATGCGCCAGCAGCACCGGCCCGGTCTGGGCGTCGAGGGCGTCGATCTGGCGCACCCGGTCGTCCTCTTTCTCGGGACGGGTGTACTCGTGCTTGCGGATACGGTTGTCGTCGTAGGCGGGCACCGAGGCGGCGGCGACCAGCCCGGTCTGGACGTGCTCACCCATCTGCAGGCGATAGACGTAGTAGCAGGGCTTGGAGTCGCGCAGCAGCACCTGCTCTTCGAGCATGCCGGCGAGGTTCTCGGCCCCCTTGGCGTAGACCGCGGGATCGTAGGGCGAGACCTCCCGGGGCAGATCGATCTCCGGCCGCGAGATGTGCAGGAAACTCAACGGCCGGCCGGCCGCGCGCTCCCTGGCCTCATCGGCCGACAGCACGTCGTAGGGAGGCGCGAGCACGTCGGCAGCACGCCCCGGAGCGGGGCGCAGGCCGGCGAAGGGTCGGATCAGGGTCATGCGCGGAGAGGTTCCGGGGCGGGATGGAGGATCTCGATCATACCGCCACGCCGGTTCACGACAAGGCCGGCTCAGCGCGCCTCGGCGCCGTCGACGTTGCGGAAGCCGCGCGGCAGCAGCGCACCGCGCCGCCCGCGCTCGCCGCGGTAGTGCTCGAGGTCCGTGGCCTTCAGGGTGACATGGCGCTTGCCGCAGAAGAGCGTCAGGCTGCCACCGACCGGAACGCATGCCAGGGCGGTGACGAACTCCTCGCGCGCGGCGACCTTGGGTCCGGGTATGGCGATGATCTTGTTGCCCTTGCCGCGGCCCATCACCGGCAGGTCGGCGACCGGGAACAGCAGCAGCCTCCCGCTGCTGGTCACCGTGGCAACGAGATCGTTGGCAGGGTCGCCCACCGACACCGGCCGCAGGACGCGCGCACCGCGCGGCAGGCTCAGCAGCACCTTGCCCGACTTGTTCTTGGCGACGAGGTTCTCGCCTCCGGTCAGGAAGCCGTAGCCGGCGTCGGAGGCGATCAGCAGCTGCTCTTCCGGGCGCGCCATCGACACCGCGACGAAGACCGCCCCGCTGGGCGGGTTCAGGCGCCCGGTCAGCGGCTCACCCTGGCCGCGCGCCGAAGGCAGGGTGTGTGCCGGTAGCGAGTAGCAGCGACCGGTCGAGTCGAGGAACGTCGCGAGCTGGTTGCTGCGCCCACGCGCGGCGGCCAGGCAGCCGTCACCGGCGCGGTAAGTGAGCCCTGCCGGATCGATGTCGTGGCCCTTGGCCGCGCGCACCCAGCCGGCCGTCGACAGGATCACGCTGACCGGTTCGCTCGGCATGACCACACTCTCGTCGAGGACGCGGGCGGCCTCCCGCATGCGCAGCGGGGAGCGGCGCGGGTCGCCGAACTTTTCGACATCGGCACGCAGCTCGTCACGGATCAACCGGGTCAGCTTGCGCGGCGAGTCGAGCAGCGCCTGCAGCTTCTCGCGCTCCGCGGCGAGCGCCTCCTGCTCGGCGCGGATCTTCATCTCCTCGAGCTTCGCCAGGTGGCGCAGCTTGAGCTCGAGGATCGCCTCGGCCTGGCGGTCGCTGATCCCGAAGCGCTCCATCAGCACCGGCTTCGGCTTCTCCTCCTGGCGGATGATCGCGATCACCTCGTCGATGTTGAGGAACGCAACCAGCAGCCCCTCGAGGATGTGCAGGCGCTCCTCGACACGCCCCAGGCGGTACTGCAGCCGCCGGGTCACCGTCGCGCGGCGGAAGCTGAGCCACTCGGTGAGGATCTCCCTCAGGTTGCGCACGCCCGGGCGACCGTCGAGCCCGATGACGTTGAGGTTGACGCGGTAGCTGCGCTCGAGGTCGGTGGTCGCGAACAGGTGCGACATCAGGGCCTCGAGATCGACGCGGTTGCTGCGCGGCACGATGACCAGACGGGTCGGGTTCTCGTGGTCGGACTCGTCGCGCAGATCCTCGACCATCGGCAGCTTCTTGGCCTGCATCTGCTGAGCGATCTGCTCGAGCACGCGGGCACCGGAGACCTGGTAGGGCAGTGCGGTCACGACCACGTCGCCGTTCTCGCGCTCCCAGACCGCACGCTGGCGCAACGAGCCGTTGCCGGTCTCGTAGATGGCGCGCAGCTCGTCGGCCGGGGTGATGATCTCGGCCTCCGTCGGGTAGTCGGGGCCCGGCAGGTGCTGCATCAGGTCGGCCAGGCTGCTCTTCGGCTTCTCGAGCAGGGTGATGCAGGCCGCGACCACCTCGACGAGGTTGTGCGGTGGGATGTCGGTGGCCATGCCGACGGCGATCCCGGTGGTGCCGTTGAGCAGCACGTGCGGCAGGCGCGCCGGCAGCAGCACCGGTTCCTCCAGGGTGCCGTCGAAGTTGGCCGTCCAGTCGACCGTGCCCTGACCCAGCTCGGCAAGCAGCACCTCGGCGAACGGCGCCAGGCGCGCCTCGGTGTAGCGCATCGCCGCGAACGACTTCGGGTCGTCCGGCGAGCCCCA
>JAACFL010000206.1 GCA_009937385.1 Gammaproteobacteria bacterium
GAGAAGAGCAGCAGCTGGAACTGCGAGACGAGGTGCGCGGCGGTGTATGGCACGTACTCGACCGGGTAAGGCAGCAGCGCGTAGAGGGGCTGCGGGAAGACGCCCAGGGCGATGCACAGGAAAGCAAACAGCACCATCGCCGCACGCATGTTCCACGGTGGGTCGGGCGGCCGCAGCCCGGAGTCTTTCTGGAAGAAGACGAACCATGGGAACTTGATGCCAGCATGCAGGAACACACCTGCCGACGCTGCGGCGAGCAGGAACCAGATCAGTGCCAGGTGCTCGTCGATCGCGGCCTGGGTGATCATCGATTTGCTGACGAACCCGGAGGTGAACGGGAACGAGGAGATGGCCAACGCGCCGATCGTCCCGCAGACCGTCGTCAGCGGCATGCTCTGGAACAGGCCGCCCAGTTCGCTGCACTTGCGCCGCCCGGTCATGTAGAGCACCGCACCGGCACTCATCAGAAGCAGCGCCTTGTAGATGATGTGCGCGAACGCGTGCGCGGCAGCACCGTTCAACGCCATCGCCGTGCCGATGCCGATGCCGCAGACCATGAAGCCGACCTGGTTGACGATGCTGTAGGCCAGGATGCGCCGCATGTCGTTCTCGAGCAGCGCGTAGATGATGCCGTAGAAGATCATCCAGAGGCCGACCCAGACCAGCAGCGTCGTGCCCGGGAAGCCGATCAGCAGCGTGAAGACCGCGGTCTTGGTCGTGAATGCGGAGAGGAATACCGCGCCGCTCGGGCTGGCCTCCGGGTAGGCGTCGGGGATCCAGGCCGACAGCGGAGGGGCCCCGACATTGACCAGGAAGCCGGCGAGGATCAGCCAGCGGGCCAGCGAATCGGCCTGCATCGCCGTGAAGGCAATGCTGCCGGTCTCGGCGTAGTGACCCGCGATGCCGGCCATCAGCACGACCCCACCGAGCAGGTGGATCATCAGGTAGCGAATGCTGGCCCGGTAGGCCGGCGTGGTGTCGGCCGCCCAGATCACCAGTGTCGAACCGACCGCCATCAGCTCCCAGAAGACGAACAGCGTCAGCAGGTCGCCGGCGAACGTGACGCCGAGTGCCCCGCCGGCATAGACGAATGCGGCAACCTGCTCGATTGGGCGCGACTGACGCAACGCGAACAACATGCCGGCGAAGGCCATCAGCGTGAACACCGTCGCGAACAGCCGCGCGACACCGCTGCCACGCACCGGCTCGAGTTCGAGACCGAGGAAGGCGATGCGCAGTGCCGTGCCGTCCGGCACGCCCCATGCGGCGGCGAGCGCGAGCAGCGGGAGCCCGAGCAGCACCGCCGTACGCAACCCGCCACGGCACAGCGGCAGCAGCAGTGCGCCGATCAGCAGCAGCAGTGCGGGCGGGAAGCTAACGGTCATAGTAGTCGTCCGGCCGCTTGAGCAGCTTGCCGAGGAGCTTTGCCGTAACCACCATCGCCGCGCAGGCAAGGAAGCCGTACCAGGCGTAGAAACCAAACGTGCCGTCGATGGTGAAATGCTCGTACTGCTCGACGAAGAAGTCGGGCAGAACCGTCAGCACCAGCAGCACGGCGAAACCGATCCACAGACGGCGAATCGCCCGTGGCGTCGTCAGCCAGTGTGTCTCGCGATCGTTCACGTTCGCCCACCAACCAGTTGCTGCACGAGCTCGAGCGCCGGGTCCGGGTAGAAGAACAAGCCCACGGTCATCGCCGCGGTCAGCACGATCGCGACGACCATGGTCAGTGGCGCCTCACCGTGCTCATGGTCGCCGTGCCCATGATGCGCATCTTCTTTCGGTGCACGGAAGAATGCCGCGTAGACGATCGGCACGAAGTACGCAGCGTTGAGCAGCGTGACCAAGATCAGCACGAAGAGAGCGAAATAATGCTCACCGGAGAGGCTGCCGAGCATCAGGTACCACTTCGAGACGAAGCCCGCGGCCGGTGGCAGGCCGATCATCGACATGGCACCGACGGTGAATGCACCGAGGGTCCAGGGCATCCGCCGGCCGATCCCGTCGAGCTGGCTGACCTGGGTCTTGTGCGCGGCCACCAGGATCGCACCGGCGCAGAAGAACAGCGTGATCTTGCCGAACGCATGCATGACGATGTGCAGGCCGCCACCGATGATGCCCCACGCACTGGCCAGCGTCGCACCGAGCACGACGTAGCTGAGCTGGCTGACCGTCGAGTAGGCGAGGCGGCGTTTCAGGTTGTCCTGGCGTAACGCGATGAGCGAAGCGATGAGCATCGTTGCACCGGCCACGTAGCCGAGCAGCGTCGCGGCGTCGCTGCCGGCGAGCAGGTCGAGACCGAAGATGTAGACGGTGATCTTCAGCACGCTGAACACACCCACCTTGACCACCGCGACGGCATGCAGCAGCGCGCTGACCGGCGTCGGCGCGACCATCGCCGCCGGCAACCAGCGGTGAAACGGCATCAGCGCCGCCTTGCCGATGCCGAACAGGAACAGCGCATAGAGCACCACCAGCAGCCCCCCTGAGGCCTTGCCGGCGAGGATCCCGCCCGGGCGGAACTCGGTGGTGCCGGCGAGCTGCCAGGTCCAGACGATGGCGAACAGCAGCAGGCCGATCGAGGTTCCGATCAACAAACCGAGATAGGTACGGCCGCCACGTTTCGCCTCGTCGGTCCCGGCATGGGCGACGAGCGGGAAGGTTGCGAGTGTCAGCGCCTCGTAGAAGATGAACAGGGTCACGAGATTCGCGGCGAATGCCGCACCGATCGCGCTCGAGATCGACACGGCGAAGAACGCGTAGAAGCGGGTCTGGTTCGACTCTTTATGGCCACGCATGTAGCCGATCGCGTAGAGTGTCGTGACCATCCACAGGAAGCTCGCGATCAACGCGAGCACCAGACCGAGCGGCTCGACGACGAACTCGATATGCACGCCAGGCAACGGCTCCGCGATCTGCCATGAGGGTCGCGCACCCGCGGCGACTTCCGGCCACAGCGAGACGACGCACACGAACGTCACGGCACCGGCCAGCAGCGAGGCCGCCTCGCGCAGGTTCGGCCAGCGACCCAGCCCAAGGATCAGCGGCACCGCGAGCAGCGGCAGCGCGGCACACCAGGCTGGCAGCGAGCTCACCATGTCACTTCCCGAGCAACTCGGCGGCGATGCCGCTCGCCGTGCCGACGGTGAGGTCGGTGTCGATGCCGAACCAGACGTTGGCCACCACCAGGACCCAGATCGGCAGCAGCATGTGCCAGGGCGCCTCCTTGACCTCGGTCGCCCCTGCGGAGCGTGGCTGCATGTAGACCGTTTCGACCACCCGCCAGACGTAGATCACCGCGAGCAGAGACCCGACCAGCACCAGCACGGCGATCGGCCACCAGCCCGCCTCGAGCGCGGCCAGCACCAGGTACCACTTGCTTATGAAGCCTGCGGTCAACGGCACGCCGATCAGGCTCAAACCACCAGCCACCAGGGCCGCCATGGTCAGCGGCATACTGCGTCCCAACCCCCTCATGTCGGCGAGCCTGGCTCCACCGACGCGGTAGACCACGGCGCCCAGGGCGAGGAACAGCACCGCTTTCATGACCGCATGGTTGAACAGGTGCACCAGGGTGGCGGTCAGTCCGGTCACCGACGCGAAGCCGATGCCGAGCACGATGTAGCCGATCTGGGCGACGCTCGAGTAGGCGAAGATGCGCTTGACGTCGTCCTGGAAGATGGCCACCAGCGAGGCCACAAGGACGCCAGCCAGCGCCAGAGCGATCAGCAGCGTGCCGACCCATTCTTTCAGTGGCGCGTCGAAACCGAACACCGTGAACAGGAAGCGCAACAGCACGTACACCGCCACCTTGGTCGCCGTGCCGGCGAGGAACGCCGTGACCACCGACGGCGCGTATGTGTAGGCGTTCGGCAACCAGAGGTGCAGCGGGAACAGCGCGATCTTCAGGCAGATGCCGACCACCAGGAAGGCCGCCGCCGCGATGGCCGTGCGGTTGCCCTCGAGCTCCGGGATGCGCGTGGCGAGGTCGAGCATGTTCAGCGTGCCGGTCAGCATGTACAGCAGGCCGACGCCGATCAGGATGAACGTTGCACCGAGGGTGCCCATGATCAGGTACTGGTAGCTCGCGGTCAGCGCGCGGCGGTCGCGCCCGAGGCTGATCAGCGCGTAACTCGACAGCGACG
>JAACFL010000207.1 GCA_009937385.1 Gammaproteobacteria bacterium
ACGGAAAGTGCCACAGAAAACAGACCGCCCAAGCGCGCAAGCGCCGGCAAGGGTGAAAAGGTGCGGTAAGAGCGCACCGCGCCGGTGGTAACACACGGCGGCACGGCAAACCCCACCCGGAGCAAGACCAAGTAGGGGAACAGGCGGTTCGCCGTCGCGTGTGGTCCGCACGGTTCCCGGGTAGGTCGCTCGAGGCGCGCGGTGACGCGCGCCCCAGATGAATGGTTGCCCACGACAGAACCCGGCTTACAGGCCGGCTTCCCACCTTACTTTCTGTCCGGGGCCGTGCATGCGCGCGGCCCCGTTATTTTTTACCTGATTTATAGCTTTTATCCCCAACCGGCTGATTTGTCGATTCTTGTTGTGACCGGCTTAGGTCCAGCATCCGATCTCGCGCGCTAAGTTCCTGTGTTTTAAGAAGGAAATCCTCAAAAGACCGCTTGACAGGTGGAGAGAACGCTCCCTATAGTGTCCCGAAGTGGGAGAAAGTGGGTAAAAGGGGAAAATAGTGCAACGGGAGACGCGGTGTTCCGCGGCATCAACCCGCTGACGCTCGACGCCAAGGGCCGGCTCGCCATCCCGACCAAATACCGGGAGCGCCTGCAGGCCGAGTCGAGCGGACGCCTCGTGGTCACCGTCGACCGCGAGCGTTGCCTGTTGCTCTACACCCTGCCCGAGTGGGAAGAGATCGAGCGCCGCCTGATGCGCCTGCCGACGCTGAACCGCAAGGTGCGCCGGCTGCAGGGGCTGCTGATCGGTCATGCCACCGACATCGAGCTCGACGGCCACGGCCGCGTGCTCTTGCCCTCCGTGTTGCGCGAGATCGCGTCCCTCGAGCGCAAGGCCGTGCTGATCGGCCAGGGCAACAAGTTCGAACTCTGGGACGAGGACGCCTGGAACGCCCGCCGCGAGAACTGGCTGGCCGAGGAGGAGGGCGACGACGACAGCGATCTGGCCGGGGACCTCGGCTCCCTGGCGTTCTGATCGAGTGGCCGTCGTGGACCTCCATCAGCCGGTCCTGCTGGCTGAGGTGCTGGCGGCGTTGCAGGTGAAGCCCGACGGGACCTACGTCGATGGGACCTTCGGGCGCGGTGGGCACAGCCGGGCGATCCTCGCCGCGCTGGGTCCACGGGGCCGGTTGCTGGCCATGGACAGGGACCCGGAAGCGGTCGCGGCCGGGATGCGGATCGAGGACCGCAGGTTCGTGATCGAACGTGGGAGTTTCGCCGACATGGGCGACATGCTTGAGAACCACGGGGTGCTGGGTGCCGTCGACGGCATGCTGCTGGACCTCGGTGTCTCCTCCCCGCAGCTCGACGACGCCGCGCGCGGCTTCAGCTTCCAGCACGACGGTCCGCTCGACATGCGCATGGATCCCGATCACGGCCAGCCCGCCTCGGCCTGGCTCGCGGTGGTCGACGCCGGTGAGCTGGCCGATGTCCTGTTTCAACTCGGCGAGGAGCGCTTCAGCCGGCGCATTGCGCGGGCGCTGGTCGCGGCGCGTGCCGAGGCGCCGATCGTGACCACCGCGCAGCTGGCCGCGATCGTCGCCTCCGCGGTGCCGCGCCGCGAGCCGGGCAAGCACCCGGCGACGCGCACCTTCCAGGCGATCCGCATCCACGTCAACGGCGAGCTCGAGGCGCTGCGGAGCGCGCTCGACGCGGCCGTGCCGGCGCTGGCCCCGGGCGGGCGGCTGGCGGTGATCAGCTTCCATTCGCTGGAGGACCGCATCGTCAAGCGCTTCATGCGCGACCTCAGTCGACCGCGCGACGACCTGCCGCCCGACCTGCCGGTGCGCAACGTTGCCCCGGCCGCGCAGCTGCGCCTGGTCGGCAAGCCCCGGCGTCCCGGGCCCGAGGAGGTCGACGCCAATCCCCGCGCCCGCAGCGCCGTGCTGCGCGTCGCCGAGCGGCTCGCCGCGTGATCGCCGAACGCCTGTTCGCCTTCGCGCTGGCCGTCGCCGCGCTGGCCTCGGCGCTCGGCGTGGTGCAGACCAAGCACCAGAGCCGCGTCGAGTTCAACCGCCTGCAGTCGCTGCACGCCGAGCGCGACGCCATGGACATCGACTGGGGACGCCTGCAGCTCGAGCAGAGCACGCTCGCCCAGCATGCGCGCATCGAGGAGGCCGCGCACCGCGAACTCGGCATGGTGCTGCCGGAGCGGCCGCAGCTGATCAGGATCGGGCCGTGAGAGTCGATTCCGAGCGGCGACCACGCTACGCCGACGACCCGCCACCCGGCCCGCCGGCTGGCCGCCGACGCTTCGTGCTCGGCGTGTTGCTCGTCGGGCTGGCGGCACTGGTCTGGCGCGCCATCGACCTGCAACTCGAGGAGAGCGAATTCCTGCGCGGACAGGGCGAGGCGCGTCACCTGCGGGTGGTCAGCGTGCCGGCACACCGCGGCATGATCACCGATCGCCACGGCGAGCCGCTGGCGATCAGCACCCCGGTCGACTCGGTGTGGGCCAACCCGCGCGAGTTGAGCGTCGCTCGCGACCGCCTTCCCGAACTGGCCCGGCACCTCGAGCTGCCGCTCGAGGGACTTCAGCAGATGCTCGCCGGTCGCGGCGACCGCGAGTTCGTCTACCTGCGCCGCCACGTCGCGCCCGGTCAGGCACGCGAGGTCATGGCCCTCGACCTGCCGGGCGTGCACCTGCAGCGCGAGTACCGCCGCTACTACCCGGCGGGCGAGGTGACCGGGCACGTCATCGGCTTCACCAACATCGACGACGCCGGCCAGGAGGGCGTCGAACTCGCCTACGACGAGCACCTGAGCGCCGAGCCCGGCAGCAAGCGGGTGATCAAGGATCGGCTGGGTCACGTGGTCGACGAGGTCGGTCGCGTGCGCGAGCCGCGTCCCGGCCACGACCTGCGCCTGAGCCTCGACCGGCGCATCCAGTACCTCGCCTACCGCGAACTGAAGGCCGCGGTGCAGAAGCACAACGCACGTTCGGGCACGGCCGTGGTGCTCGACGCGCTGACCGGCGAAGTGTTGGCGATGGTCAACCAGCCGTCGTTCAATCCCAACAACCGCCGCGTGCTGCATGGCGACAACTACCGCAACCGCGCCGTCACCGACGTCATCGAGCCCGGTTCGACGCTGAAGCCGTTCACGGTGCTCGCCGGTCTCGAGAGCGGTCGCTACCGTCCCGGAACGCCGATCGACACCCGCCCGGGCTGGTACCAGGTGGGGCGCCTGACCGTGCGCGATCACCGCGACTACGGCCTGATCGACGTCACGACGGTGATCACCAAGTCGAGCAACGTCGGCTCCAGCAAGATCGCACTCGACCTGCAGGGTGAGCCGCTCTGGAAGGTGCTCGACGGGGTCGGTCTCGGCGTGCCGACCGGGGTCGGCTTCCCCGGCGAGGCGGCCGGCCTGCTGACCTCGCCGAACCGCTGGGGACCGGTCGAGGTGGCGACGCTCTCGTACGGCTACGGGGTTTCGGTGACCCCGCTGCAGCTGGCCCAGGCCTACGCGGTGCTGGCCAACCACGGCCTGCGCGTGCCGCCGACGCTGCTGGCGCGCGACGCCCGCCCGGCCGGCGAGCGCGTGCTTTCCGCACGGCACGTCGACGAACTGCTGCGCATGATGGAGACCGTGGTCACCCCGGTCGGCACCGCGCGTCGCGCGGCGGTGACCGGTTACCGGGTCGCCGGCAAGACCGGCACGATCAAGAAGTCGATCGCTGGCGGCTACGCCGAAGACCGCTATGTCGCGGTCTTCGCCGGTCTCGCCCCGGCGAGTCGGCCGCGGTTGGTCACCGTGGTGGTGGTCAACGAGCCGCGCGGCGAGGACTACTACGGTGGACTGGTCGCAGCGCCGGCGTTCTCGCGGATCATGGCCGGCGCGCTGCGCCTGATGAACATCGCGCCCGACGATCCGGCGGCCTGGCAGGCGCTGGGCGAGGGCGACGCGCGGGACGGGGCGACATGATGGCCGCGCCCGTGAATCCCGCCGCCTGGACGCTGGGACGGCTGCTCGACGGGCTGGCGCAGCTGCCGGCACACGCCGACCTGCCGGTCCACGGGCTGTGCAGCGACAGCCGAAGCTGTGCGCCGGGCGACCTGTTTCTCGCCTGGCAGGGCACCCGTGTCCACGGCCTGGCGCA
>JAACFL010000208.1 GCA_009937385.1 Gammaproteobacteria bacterium
CAGGCCAAGTCGGTCGAGATCGCCTACACCATCGGCACGATCCTGCTCTGGGGCGTGGGCTGCATGTTCCTGTTCCCGGTGGTCGGGCACCTGTTCAACATGGGCCACGTCCAGTTCGGCGCCTGGGCCGGGACCGGTATCCTGAACTCGGCCCAGGTGGCTGGCGCGGCGCTCGCCTACCAGCCGCACGGCATCGAGACGCTGAAGGTCGCCGAGATCTTCAACATCACCCGCGTGCTGATCCTGCCGATCATCGTGATCTGGCTGTCGGTCTGGTACGTCCGACGCGAGGAGAACGCACCCGGCGTCAACGTCGGCCGCGTCGTATTCGAGAAGTTCCCGCTGTTCGTGATCGGCTTCCTGCTGATGTTCGCGCTGTCGTCGACCGGCGTCTTCGCCCCGGCGCAGCACTACAAGGGCAAGTACTTCGACAACAACATCAAGGAAGGGAAGCTGCTCAAGGCCGACCAGGTCACGATGCTGCAGGCCGAAATCGACAAGCTCCAGCGCGACGATCAGAAGGCGGCGATCGGGCGGCTGATCGAGAACCGCAAGGTGATGTCGCCGGACGACGACGACGTGCTGCGCGGCGTGGTCAATTCCGGGGTCCTCTCGAAAGACGCCAGCAAGGTGCTCAAGGGCGCACACAAGGCCGTCCGCCATACGGCGAAGAAGGTCAAGGCGTTCCGTAACTGGATCACCCTGCTGTTCGCCTTCGGCCTGACCGGGCTGGGCATGCAGATCACGCTCGCCTCGATCAAGCAGGCCGGCGGCCAACCGCTGGTGATCGGTGGCGTCGTCGGTACGACCAAGGCGGTGTTCTCACTGATCGTCGTGCTGCTATTAGTGCGCGAAACCATCTGAGGAGGAGAGGATCATGACCGACCAACGCAGCCAGGACATCGACCTCCAGGAAGAGGCCGGCGCGAAATTCCACCGCGGTTCCGCCCTGTCGATCTTCACCAGCGACCGTCGCGAGGACCTGATGGCCCTCGGGTTCGCGCTGCTGATCGCACTCGGGGTCTACATCTTTGTCGGCTGAAAGGGCCAACACGGCCGGCGTCCGCCCGGGCGCCGGCCGCACCTCCCCGATCGCCGCCATGGGCCACCAACGGGTCCTTGTTGCCAGCCATGGCACCGACGGCGCACGAGCCGCGGAAACCCTGGCCCTGGCCAGCTGTGCCCCGGGCGCGACGCTGCACCACCTCTACGTGGTTCCCGACCTGTGGCGCGGCATGATGGGTGATGACTGGCTCAACAACGTGCGCACACGGATCCGCTTCGGCGACTACCTCGAGGGCGAACTGGCCAGCGAGGCCGACGCGTGCCTCGAGCGGCTGGCCTCCGCCTGCGCCGAGGCCGGCCTGGTGCATGAGCCCCTGCTCCGCCAGGGTGAGCCTGCCTCATGCCTGCTCGACGCGGTGACCGAAACCGCCTGCGACCTGGTGGTCGTCGGCATGCCGCGCCCCAAAAGTGAAGAGGGCCTCCGTTCGCGCCTCACCCTCGAACCACTGGTTCGAGGACTCCAGGTCCCACTGCTGATCGCACCACGCGCGGATGCCTGAGACCGCGCCGGAGGGCGCGGGAGAAGACGCGGCATGGATCGCGGTCCCGACAGAGCTGTCGTCAGAGCAGCTGGTTTGGCTCGTCGGTGACCCGGAACGGCTGCTCCGGGTCAATCCATGCTGGGTCTTCGAATCGTGGTCACGCACCGCGCCCAATCGTTTTGACCTGCAGGTGCGCGACACCGTCCACGACCGGACCTGGGCGACCGAGGGTCGCATCGAGACGCTCGACGATGGGTTCAGGCTGATCTACGACGAAGGGCTGAAGGCCTCCACCCGCTTGCGAGTCGAGACCGATCACAGCGGATCACGCCTGTGGGTAATCGACGACTACGGCCGCCTGCCCCCCGAGGAACGTGCTGCGCGGCTCGACGAGGTCGACCGTTCCCTGCCCGCATGGGGACACGCCCTGGAACGTTACTTGGCCGGCTGGCATCGTTGGGGAAAATACCGCCTGTGGCGCTGGTACATGGAGCGCTGGTGGCTCAGGATGACGCCGCTGGCGCGGCGCATCGCCCGCCTGTTGATCTGGGCCACGGTGATCGAGTTCGTGGTGTTCCTGCTGCTGGTCGGGGTGCTTGTGGTCGAAAGGGGTACCTGACCCTTTAAGCGGGCACATCAGGAAGAGACCAGAAACAGTCATTCCACGGTCTCGACCAGACCGAACAACGCCATGCCGTTGAGGTAAGCCACGCGGTTAGCCACCCCTTCCGGCAATTCCGCGAGCCAGCTGCGGTGGTTGCTCAGGATCGTACGGTACTGGAACCAGAGATCTGCCGTGTAGGTGCCCGTACCCACCAACACCCGTCGTGGGTGGTCCAGGATCAGCTGACGCCACGCAGGCGCCAGCCGGCCTTGAGGCGTGGCATCGTTACGGTGCGAGAGTTCGATCCAGAGATTGGCGTAATGCCCCAGCATCTCCGTGACCGCATCGGCGTCATCGTAGACACCGGCATGCGCCCACAGGATCCTGAGCTCCGGGTCGATCGCGAAGATTTCCCTGATCGCCCCGGCGTCGGTCCTGAGGTGGAGGACCAGATCTCTCTCGCGGGCCAATTCAAGAAGCCGCCTGACCCCCGGATGATCAATGTCTCGCCGGTTGAACCAGAGTTCACCCACGCCGCGGTAGGGCCTCTGGCGCAGCCCCTGTTCCATCGCCCGCAGCTGGGCGTCGTCTTCCATCCACCGGTCACGCGCATCACGGTCGACCTCGGGAACCCACATCGGGATGATCCGTTCCGGCAGGGCTTCGACCAGTCGCCAGGTGCCCTCGTTCGGTGTGCTGCCGACCAGCAGCCAACGGACGTTCAGTTCGCGGATGCCATTCGCAATCGCCTCCACGCGCACGCGCTGCCAGGCATTCTGGTTGTAGTGAACCTGCGCGTCGAAGATCGGGGGCTGGTAGTCGGGCTCCCAGAGCGCCAGCAGCACGATCGCAAGCGGCAGACTGACGATCACCAACCAGCGACGAATGGAAGCGGCCGTGGGGGTCCATTCGGGCATCGATGGTCCTGCAACGAACAACGAAACCGTATGTGGACGGACAGTATATTCGCCGTTTCCTGCTGACGCCCGCTGGAGCGCCCTTCGTCAACGATTCAGCAGTTCGCAGCGTTGGTGACCCTCCACCGCGGCCCTAGCCCACCTCGAACAGCACGCAGCCGAACTCGGCACGCGTCTCGAGACAGGCGAATTCGTCGTCGGCCCGGGCCAGCGCACGCGTGCGGTTGCTGTTCATCTGCTCGAGACGTTCGCAGACGCCGAAGCCGTCACGTTCCGTATCGGTCTGAAGCTGCACGTTGCGCTCGAAACGCCAGTGGCAGCAGTCGTCACAGAATCCACCGTTGCTCATCCTCGCCTCCGTTCCCCGCTTGCTGGCACGCCTGCACGGCCACGGCTATGCTGACGCGCCCACGCCGCCAGGTTCCTCACGCCATGCCCGACACGACGCCCCGATCCGCCGAAGTCTATCCCTACCGTATCTCGATCCCGGCACGCTGGGGCGACGCCGACATGCTCGGCCACATCAACAACGTCGCCTACTACCGCTACTTCGAGGTCGCCGTCGTCGACTTCATCGCCTCGCCCTGCGGCATCGACTGGCTGCATGCGCCGGTGATCCCCTACGCCGCCGAGAGCCGCTGCCGATTCCTGCGCCCGCTGCGCTTCCCCGGCAACTTCTGCGTTGGCCTGCGCGTCACGCGTACCGGCACCAGCAGTGTCACCTACGACCTCGCGCTGTTCGACGAAGCCGACGGCTCGCTGGCCGCGACCGGCGACTGGGTTCACGTGTTCGTCGAGCGCGAGTCCGAACGCCCTACGCCGATCCCCGACGCGGTTCTTTCGGTGTTCGACGCCCACCGCGAACCGCATTCTGCCAACGCCTGAATCACTCAATGGGCCGAGCTCTTGGGCAAGGTCGTCAACGTCAGCACCATCGCCAAGCTCGCGAGGGCGGCCGCCAGCAGGTAGCTCGACGCGAACCCACCGCCCGCCTCGGCCAGCACCCCGGCCAGCGCCGAACCCGGCCACCGCGTGACGCGGGCCCATGTAATCGCCGACCGCCGCGGCCATGATCCCGGGGATGCTCCACGCGGCGAGACCGAACAGCGCGACCGACAGGTAGATGAATGGTGCCGGCAGCGGCAGACCCGCACAGAGGTAGGCGCCGGCGTGCATCGCGAACACCGTCGCCATGCCGATGCGGCGCCCGGCGTGGTCCGACAGCCAGCCGAACACCGGGCCCGAGAAGAGACTCAGGAAGCCGACCCAGAACCAGAAGCGGCCGGCCACGGCCTCCGTGAAGCCACGCTCGTGCACCAGCGTCGTGACGATGAAGGTCACGTAGATCACGTAGGTGAACCCGAACAGGAAGTAGATCAGGCCGAGACGCGCCAGGATGCTGCGCCGCGCGGCGTCATCGGGCTCGAGCGGTGGCGACGTGGGCGCGCCGTTGGTCGCCACCTGCTCGCCGTAGACCCCCTGTCCGACCTGGCTGGGGCCATTGCGCAGCAGCAGGCTGCACAGCACGGCGATCGCCACGACCGCCAGGCCGAGGAACAGCCAGCCGTAGCGCCACCCCTCGAGACCCCACGTGGCATTGACCGCTGGGATCAGCAGGCCGGTCGTCATGATCGCGAAGCCGCTGCCTACCACGATGAAGCCGGCCGCGCGACCGCGCCAACGACGCGTGAACCAGTGCGATACCAGGCCCATGATCGGCACGTTGGCCGCACCGCTGCCGACGCCGGTCACCGTATACAGCAACAGCACGCCGAGGAAGCCGTCGCTGCGCGAGACCAGCAGCAGCGAGAGGCCGACGGTAAGCAGCGCACCGCCGATCACCGCGCGCGCACCGTAGATCCCGACCAGCCGACCGCAGCCGAGCACGGCGACCAGGTAGCCGATGAAATTGGCGGTGCTGATCAGCCCCATCTCGGCATAGCTGAGATCCAGGCTGATGCCCATCGATGGCAGCAACATGCCGAGCGCGAAGCGCCCGATGCCAAGGCAGGCGAAGACCGTCAGCAGGCCGCTGACAACGATCACCCAGCCGTAGTGGGCCGGGAGCAGGCGCGCGAGACGCCGGGCGAGATCGCCGCTGTGGAGGCTGTCGGTAGGCATGCACTGGTCCCGGCGCCATTGTGTTTATGGTCACCGCGGCGCCTGCGGCTCGGGGCAGCATGCCACCGGCCCGGAACGGGCCGCAAGCGCAGGCGTCAAGGACCGGAATTCAGCGTCGCGACGGCCGTGGGCGCGGCCTCGAGGGTGGCGATGGCGGTCGCGAGGGACGTGAAGGCAGATTCGTGGGTGGCGGCCGGTTTCCCGGTGGTGGCCGGTTGCCCGGGGGCGGTCGGCTTGGCGGCGGCGGTCGGACCCCACCGTAGTAGCAGCACGGTCCGCGGTAGTAGGGATCGGAGTAGCCGGAGTAATAACCAACCCCGACGCTGCCATAGACCCTGACGTTGTCGCTCGA